>JAGVZX010000110.1 GCA_018302185.1 Candidatus Woesearchaeota archaeon | reverse complement strand
TTCTCCTTTCTCGAATTTTGCAGCAGCTGGATTTATGACAATACGCACTTTGCCAGTAACATTGCCGTAAGAAGCAGTAGTGCCACGGATGTCTTTTATCTCATTTTCTAGGTTTTTTTCCAAGATCTTCCTGCAAACCTCCTTAAATTCCTTTCCGACAAATATTTTTTCATTTCCTTGCTTATCAAGATAGTATGCGCAGCCTTTTAATCTACGAGTAATATTGCCAAAGATTTCTTTCATCTGTTTATTCTCTTTTTCTTCTTTAATTGCCTTCTCATGTTTAATCTCCTTCTCTTGCTTAATTTCTTTCTCTTGTTCAGAATTCCCAATATTGCATAAAGCTTCAAGTTCAGGAAGCAGGGTAAACTGAAGCTGCTCTAATTTTATCTTTTTGCCAAATTTTGCGCTTAATAATTCACTAAATCTAGCAAGAAATACATTGATGTAATGATTTGCAACAAGATTTGCTTTTTTACGCTGGTCTGCCCACCATGAGACTTTTGAGATCAATTCTAATTTTACAATCCTGCTAAAGCTTGCTGCTTTTTCTTTTTCAGCAACTCTTCATAATTTTGAAGCTCAGAGATTTTTTTGGTTATTTCAAGAGGAGATAAGTTTGCAATCTCATGCTTTATGTCTTCAAAAAATTGATTGCAAGAGATAGGAGTTGTGTATTTGTAGTTATTTCTTATCCAGAAATATTCTTTCTGATGTGAAAGAATGGATTCTTTTGTATCCGGCGATAATATTTTATAATTTTTATTCACTTCCTTGTTCTCAATAAGCCTTAAACCTATCTTTAATTCATTAAGCTGCTCTTCGCCTAAAAAAGGAAGCTTTAAAGGAGAAGTCAATGCAGTGATGTTTTTTTGCTGCTCTTTTGTGAGCTTATCGCTTATCTCTTTGATGATATTATCACCATACACCACAAAGTAATCGCTGATCAATGCAGTTGCATATTCCTCAACATAAGCATAGTTAAATTTCTTATAAAGCTCTAATAAAGCAGCTAGGCTTATTTCACCATCACTATCTGTCAGACCAGCAATCTTTGCATCAATCTGCTCGACAACATCATAGAAATTCTTTCTCGCAACAAGCCATGCATAGAATAATTTCTCTAACTCTGTAGAATTCTGCTCATAATATTTTCCTTCATCAAGATAGCAATCCTCATCTAATGCCCAGGTGCTTTCATCGCCTTTTTTCTTGAGAAATGTGACACAAACTGTAAGGCCATGTCCTTTAGAAAGCTCTTCCAATCTAATATTGAATGCCTGCATCAATGGCCAGTTGTGGTGCAGTGTATTTGCGCTGCATTGCATGAAAAATTTTACTTTGGATAGGTCGTACATAGGTAAAGCCTCATCATTACTTCTTATATCTAAAATCCCAATTTCTCCATCTCTGTCTCATAGTATTTGTGCTTGTCTAAGAACAATGCAATAAAATAGCCTTTTTTCTCTTTTGTAAGGATTGACCTAAGATTGCTTCCTATTCTTTCGACAAAACCTATCAGCTCTCTGTTTTTCTTTGATTGTATAGGGCCAATCTCAAAATTCTTGCATCTTATTATCCATCCAATAAGCTCTTTCTGCTGGGTTTCTTTTATGTTATCAAAGCATTTATTGAAATGCCCGTCAAATTTTATATCTTCGCCAAGTATTTTTCTTATCTCTTTTTTTCCGTCTTCAGGCTGCAACTTGTATCGCCTCCCTGTATGTTGTTATATAAACTTCCAGATTTTTTGCATTATGATATTTCTTTAACAGGCTTGTGTAATCCCTGATATGCTCTTTAAGGCTGCTTTTAATATCTTTCAAAGCATAGCCGTAAAGCAATGTGTTGACCAATGTATCTGAAAGTAATTTTACTGCGTTTTTATATGTTATCTTTTTCTTCAGCTCATATAGCTGCTTAGTGCTCAGAATGACACCTTTAGATGCAAATTCAGCTTTCATCAGAAAATCCCTCAATTCTTTGCTGAACTCCTGTTTCCTGAGCACTGCATCTATAAGCAACTCATAGCTTTGAAGAACATCCTGCATCGTAAGCGCAAAGCTTGTCTTTGCTTCATACCTGAAATTGCTGATGCTTATCTGCGAAATAGAGCTGAAAAATATTGAATCAAGAGCAGATTTTGGCAGAAAATTGACATGCAAGCTTCCTTTTCTATAGTCCTCTTTGCTGTATCTTGTAAAAACAAAAAAATCTATGTCATTATACTTCTTGCTGAAAAGGAATGAGCCTGAAGCCATTATTTTCTTGTTCTTATGCTTCCTGCTCAGCTGCTGCAAAAGCTTTACCGCTTTAGGAAGCCTTTCTTCTAGCATATGCTCTCTGCCGTGAATATTTATCTCACTGATCCCAGAAAAAGAAAGCATCGCTGCTACTTTCGGCTTGATATATTTGTAATAGTAGGTCTTTTCATTGGTGTCAAGAGATTTATTATTGAGCTTCTTCTTAAGTATGTTAAGCTGCAATTTTGTGAATATCCTGCCTAGCAAGATATCCTGATTTTTCTCTATCATCTCAATGGTTATCAGATTTTCCATTTTATCAAATTTTCCATTTTATGATAATATATTATCATATCTTTATATATAAATGTTGTGATTTATAGGTAGAGAATAAAAGAGATTGCCTGCAAAGCGAAAATAAGTTTCCCCTTACAAATAGAAATTGAAATGTAAGGGGAAAAGTTGCAGAACTGCTTATTAGAGCTGATAACACAAACTTACCCTTTATTTTGAGAAAGTGATTGATAGAGGGTAAGACAGGTTCATACCAGGAAAGTATTCCAGTATGTCTTCCTATATTCATTGATAATAAAGTCAAACAATTTGTGATAATCTGCAATATTTGTTCCGAGCAAGCTTTTCTCTCGAGCTTTATCTGCATCATTCATTGCTTGCAAATATTCTTCACGCTTTGTCATTGGAACAATTAATGGTGGATATTTATGCTTAATCAGGATAAGATTCATCAATACTCTTCCTGTTCTCCCATTGCCGTCTGAAAATGGGTGTATGCTTTCAAATTTATGATGGAAAAAGATAGCTAATGCTAACGGATGCATGCTCTTCTCATTTTTATTATACCAATCCAACAATAGCTTCATATCTGCCTTAACATATCTTGCAGGGCTTGGCTTAAATGGCTGACCTAAGATATGTATGTCATGTGTACGATAGCCTTTTCTTAGGTCAATCTTATCAAGCAGCTTATCATGCGTCTCTTCAATCATGTCTAAAGCAATTTCAGGCATTGCCTCCAGCAGCTCGAAAAAAACAGCCTGCGTATTCTGCAGGTCATATACTTCTCTAGCAGTTTTTCCTTTTGGCATGATATTTTCTGTCAAAAGCTTGGCAGCTTGCTTCAAAGTGATGGTATTTCCCTCGATAGATGTGCTGCTGACAGCAAATTTTATCAGGAATAGTTTATAGATGTCATTTTGGGTTGCCTTATCTAATTTAAGAAACTTTTCTTTAAAGTGCAGCTTTATGGCTTCTATCTCAGTTGAGGTGCTTATTTCAAAAAAGTCATCTTTCCTTAACTTCTGCTTCTTTATCTTCTCAATATAATAATTTGATTCAAGAAATTGCTTTATTGTCTTATAGGATTCCCTTATCTCTTTCTTGTATTTTTTCTCAAGAGTTTCAATATTAATCTTGCTGATATCTGAACCAAGATTTTCAATGTCCTTTGTTATGATTTTTCCAGCCTTATCTCTAGCTGAAACTCGCAAAGTATAGTATTTTTTATCCCCTACTTTCTTTACATGAATGTATACCATAGAATAATAATAAAGACTTGCTTATATTTAAATCTTTCCCCTTACAAATGAAAATTGAAATGTAAGGGGAAAAAACAGAGATTCATAATGCCATTACTAAAACGGTATTCTCAGAACTAACTATGTGTTGCAGCAGCATTAGTCATATATTTTAGAGATGCCCTAATAAGTAGAGCTGTTTTATCTGTCAATGGTATAACTTTTGTAGTATTAGCATCTTTATTATAAATACTTAAATCACTATTACTTATTTGAAGTGCATATCCTTCAACATGCCGGTTTAGCCTATCCAACATACGTGAGTAAGCGCCTAACTCATCAGATGACAGATTCTCTGAAGGCTGTTGCTGCAGAGGGCTAAGGTCTGCTTTTTCCAACGCTTGAATATAGTGTATAATGATACTTTTTACAGCGCTCCTAATCTCTTGTATCTGACCAACGAGTATTGGCATATATTTTAATCCTGAAGTAATATCACAAGTTAATTTGTATGCTAGAACAAAACATTCAGGTGAATATCTTGTATCATGAATATCCCTCTCAATCAGCTGAGTTAAGCCTTCTATGTCTTTAGGTTTCAAACCAGAGAGTGCATTCAGCAGATATGAATGAAGGTCAGAAATCTCTTTTGGCAGATTTGTTGTCGGAATACTTTTATATTTTTCATCAACTGCATCTTGTTTTAATCTATTAGATAATTCATTAAGCTCCATCTTCCCTATAATCTGAAATAATTCTGTTCCTATCCCGCTTATCCCACTTAGATCTAATGCCTCATTTTTCGAGAAATCATCGTAACATTTGACAACTGCTTTTTCAAGATTTCCTTTAGATTGACCGTGGTTTTTATTTCTTCCATAAATATCAATAAAAAAATCAGTTTTTGAACTTATAGGAAATGCCAATGCTAATGGAGCCGTACAATCCTTAAATAGAAAATCTTTAACCCAAGTATAAACTTTATCTTGATCCCATTCTTTTATTTCTCTGACAAAATCATCTATAGAGTATATAAGTTGGTCACTCATGATTACTCTAAGAATAGGATTATATTTAAAAATTTTCTCTCAATTAATTATTTTTTCTCATGCGCGCTAGAATGATGGTGTATTGAATGTTGATGATGTTCTGTATGCTTATGATGTTCGACAGGTGGAGGTAAATGATTGACATTATGCTCATGACCTGGATTATACGTAGCTTTTTCACTAACTACTTTGATCGACTCTCCTGCATGCGCCAAGGGCTTTGCTGGCCATCCTGAAACAATAGTATCATCTGGCACTGGCCTGTCAACAAAACTCCATGGCTCGACTATTGCATGCTTACCGACAACCAATCTTTCTTCTTGTCCAGTTACCTTGTTAGTGTAATGGCACTGTACCATCGCATTCTCTTTTATGATCGCTCCTTCGCCAATCACTGGCCTTCCTAACGAGGATTTGTTATTGATAAAATCATGTCCGCCGATAAGCGAGCCTGTTTTCAGAACTGCATTATCCTCGATAGTAATTAGATCAGGATTTATGTGATCAATATATGCAAACTGCTCTATTCTTACATTTCTGCCGATTTTTGCGCCTGTAAATCTCAAAAGAAAATTCTTCAGCCAGCATGCTGGAAAAAATGCAGTAAATTCTACCCAGGCAGCAGTGATCCAGATCTTTAATGGGTTGCGCATCCTGAACCATTCATTGCCCGCATTTCCACGCTTGCCTTTGTAAGTTATGTTTAGAGATGGAATTGTTCTATCGCGCAAAAATTTCCTAGTCATATCTTTTTGCTCGTGATAAAAAGCAGCAGTATCTGTCCTGTCTATATGATTCCAGCCTGCATCAACTATTTTTATCAATCTCATTGGACGCGAACCAACAAAGCCTAACTCTGGAACATCCTTATCAACATAGGTCGCTGTACCGATGATAGCATTATCCCCTACTGTTACGCCTGGCTCAAAGTCTGCAATGCTCGCAACCAGAGCATCTTTGCCGATCTTTACTCTGCCTAACTTTAAGATTCGTTTTCCTTCAACTAGCTTATGGCTTTTTTGGTTCAATCTGTTTATGCTTGCGTATCTTTTTTTACCATAATATTTGGCTTTATTCTCTTCTTTGTATGGCTCCCTTATCATATGCGCAAATATCTGTGTATATCCACCGATTAAAGTATTATCTCCAACTTCGATGAGCTCAGGATAACGATAATCAAAGAGAACATCCATAGGAAGGCAGATCTCTTTGCCTAATTTTACACCGATCATCCTAAGCAATGAATTTTTGATCTTACATGGCGGAACTTTACCCAAGATTCTGTTCAACAAAAAATTAAAATAATATCTTATTTCGCTTTTAGGATAAACTTGGCTATCTTTTACACCAGGATCTAATTCAATCTCAAGAGATTTCTGATCTAGATTAGAAAGGAATTCCTTTATCCGCAATTTTGCTTCTTTGGAGTTCATTTTCAGCATTAAAATGCACATTATTTTAATTATTTTCTATTTCATTTATCTCTTTTAATTTTTCACTGTTTAAGCTGCAGTGTTGTTCTCCTGTCGATTTTTTGTTAATCAATATGCCTTTATTGAATAAGTCATCAATTGCTTCTTCTACTATCTTTTCACCTCTTAAATGCCTAGGGACACAATTTTTTAGATGAATGCTCTCTGTATGTGCGCCGCCATATTTTTTCTTGTTTTTCAGCATCCTTATCATTTTCTTCTGGATTGCTCTTAATTCATTAATATCTATTGCCATATGGTGAAGAAGACGGATTAAATATTTAAAGATATGTTGCACAAATGTAATATATGTATTGCATAATAGAAACATTTAAATAGTAGTTATACTTTATAGCATAAGTGATAAACATGAATTTCCATGATGAAAAAACATTATTCAGAACGTTATTTGGAGACACACCTAAGATAAGAGTCTTAGAATACTTATTGGAAGGGCGCGAATTAGACCATTCAATAGGTGATATTGCAGAAGGCGCAGGCATCAACAGAGTAACATTGTTCAGGATGTGGAATGAGATGGGAAAGGCACAAATAATTACGCATACAAGAGATATAGGCAATGCTAAATTGTATAAGCTTAATGTTAATAATTCTTATGTAAAGATTTTAGTAGATCTGTTTGATAGGATAATAAATGTTGATTTTCAAGAAGAAAAGCTCAAAAAGAAAGTTCTAGTACAATGAGCCTCAATATGATTTTATTCTTTAACTATCTTTACAACGCCCTTCTCAGCATCTACCTCAACTACCATGCCATCTTTCAGGACTTTAGTCGCTGCCTGTGTTCCTACAATGCAAGGTATCTTTAATTCTCTAGAGACAATTGCAGCATGGCAAGTGATGCCTCCTTCGTCTGTGATTATTGCTGCAGCTAATTTCATTATAGGCACATACTCTGGCCTTGTGTTTGAAGATACTAATATATCGCCTTTCTGCATCTTTGAGAATTCCTGCACCCGATTAATTATCTTAACATTTCCTTTTGCATAGCCAGATGACGCAGCTACGCCCTGCAAGGCATTTATTTCTGTGACTATCCTTTTCTGCAGAAAGCCATTTATCTGCACAGCTTCTTTCCCAAAATGCCCTGCATATCCATAACTCTCATCTGCAACCCAGGCAGAATCTTTAATCCTTTCATTCAGATTTTTCATCTTCTTTAATTGAGCAATGCTCTCGATCTCCCAGTAAGATAGGTATTCAAGCTCATGGAGAGGTATTTTTGCGCGCTTTGATATCTCAGCTGCAAGATGCTTGATCAGGACATGCGACTTTAGCACCCATTCTTTCCTATGGTCACGGAGCAGAGTCAGCCTGGTAAAAAAATAGATGGTCTCTTTCAGGCTGCTGTTTAGATTGTGTTTCTTAGAGATATCCTCTTTCTGCTGCTTTATTCTTTTCTCATATGATTCAAACGACATGATATCTTTTTTGATCTGCTCAGCAGATTCATTCTTTAACACTGCATCAAGCTTTTGCATGAAATAACTCTCGTCGAGAATCTCAATGACAGAGTAATTGCTCTTATACCAGAAAAACTGCTGCTGATGTTCTGCAATAGCCTTTTCAATATTTTTGCCTTCTTTTGCAGCTGCTGCGATCTTAAGCAAAGATAATCTTTCTCGCTGCGTGAATGCAAGCTCATCAGGAAGAGTGAGTATCTCTATTTCCTTATTCGTGATCTTGCTGCCTGCAAAATTATGGCTATTATTATAGCTGTCAAAAGATGAACTTATGATTTTATCGCTTATTATATCAAATGCATCAATGAACAGCACATGATCCCAAACATGCTTTGCTGCAGTGCATACTTCATTTAATTTAGATACGAGAGCTTTGTCTGACAGCTTTTTAGGATCTACTGACATGAACTTCATTTCATTTCCGATAAAGTTATCCATCACCTTGATGCATGAACCATAGAGATTATCAATTGTCTTGTTATCTTTTTCCTGCTGCAACAAGATGCCATCTGTTATTCTCTTCATGCCAAACTTATCATAATATATGTCGCAGAAATCATTGCTGAAATGCAGGATTATCAGAGAATACTTGTCTTTTTTTCCAGGATCCTCGCTGTCAACTGAAGACCTGAGCGGAATATTTATGTACAAAGGCCTGGCTTCTGCGCCTTGATAGTACCATTCTTTTGACTGGATCAGTTTTTTTAGGTTGTTTGTGCTCATTTTATTATCTTAACCACTCCATGATTGGCATTCACTTCCACCATCATCCCATCTTTCAGAATTTTAGTTGCAATCTTAGTGCCGACAATACATGGAATATTAAACTCTCTAGAGATTATTGCAGCATGGCAAGTAGCGCCACCTTCGTTTGTGATGATTGCTGCAGCTTTTTTCATCGCTGGAACAAAGTCAGGCATTGTCATTCCAGTTACTAGAATATCGCCCTTCTCGATCTTCTTTAGTGCTTCTGCTGCACTTAAAGCAATCTTCACTCTGCCGACTGCTTTTCCCAAAGAAGCAGGCAATCCAGAGAAATCCCTTATTGCATCACTTTCTTTGCTCTGCTCAGATGCTTTTAGTTTGATTGCATCTTCACCTGACTTAAACAACACGCTGTTATTGTCATGATCATTCTTATTACCAACACAACCATTCTCATTGATAAACAGAGTTGAGCATTGCAATCTATTTGCAATCTCTTCGTCTGATATTTTTCTTTCTTTCTCCAATAGCAATATTAATTCATCTGGAGAATATACTTCAAGATCATTTACTGAAATGCCAAAGCGTTTTGAGATTTCCTCAAAAATAAGATAAAGGCTAAAAGTTGCCTTCATCTGTGTCTCTTTTCTGAGCTCATGCAGAAGAGCATATTCTTCAAAGATATTATTCAGAACATTAAGCTCTGGATTTTTGAGATATTTCTTTTTTAATCCAACTATCTCATCAGAATAATTTTCCAGCTTTCTGATATGTTTGGGTATGTCTTTTGCCTCTTTAAGGATATTATCAATTCCCTTTTTTATTGTCTGCAAAGTTTTTCCATCGCCTGCGCGCCAATTAAGCTCTGTCCACCAGAAATCTGAGAGTATGCTGTTGATTAATTTATCATCATACTTTTTTGTCTCTTTTAGAGTAAGTGCAAGCCTGTAGAACATAAGCTCTTCTTTTTTAGGAGCGCTAAGCTCAGATGGCGTTGTTATTATCGTATATGCTTCATTCTGCTCTCTTTTTGCAGCAAACGTAGATGAGATGGCTTTCTTTAATTCTTCTTCAAGCACCAAGTCCAAAGCATCTATCTCCATGGAAAGAGCGTTGAAGCGTTCTGCTTTTATCATCAAGTCAGCATACAGGAAAGAAAGCTGGTTGTCAGACAACTCTAAAAGATTTAGCTGCTTTATTTTTGCAGCTATTGCCTGTGCCTCTCCTGCAACTTTCTTATGTAGAGCAACATGACTAGAAAGCCAATCATTATTTCTTGAATTATCAACAAGATATTTTCCCATCTTAGTAAGATCATCCTGCCACCAGCACCATAAGGAAAAGTTATTTTTAGGCTCTGCAGAATATAATGTTCTTGTGAAAGGTCTACCTATCAATTCTCTGTCGTACTTTCTCATCCCATCGCAGATCATCCATCCAATATGCACAGAGATGTATTCGCGGATATATTCGACGTAAGTAATTGTCTCACCTTCATCAAAATATAATGTAACTATGGCTTCTTTAAAAAAACATCAATATAAAACATAACTTTATCTATTACATCTAGATTTATTGAAACTTGCTCACCATAACTAGTATGCTTGATAAATAGTATATTTTCTTTCTTTAATTCTCTTATTAAATCTTTAACTCTACCGACCATATCTTTAGGAAATCCCTTTTGCAGATGCTCAATAGCAGTATGGCTAGCATCAAATTTCCCAAAACGAGTTAACTTATGCAATATTTTGCCTTTAATCTCATCATCTGTCCACATTGCCTAAACATCCTCTCTTCTTAACAATCCTCAAAAAGTTAAATTTTCTAAAGTCTATATAGATGTACTTTGACCGTAAGATTTATATACTTTTCTATATTTTCTCAATGTATGAAAGACAAATCATTATTATTGCAATTAACCGGAGAAATGCCCTTATTTAAAATCATAGATTTTCTTGTAGAGAATAAAGGATTAGATTTTACAAAAACCGATATAGAAAAAGGCGCTGAAATCTCCAGAGCATCTGTATTTAATTATTGGGAGCAATTGGAAAAAAACGGATTAGTAAGAGAAACAAGAAGGTTTGGCAAGACAAGGCTTTACACATTAAATGCAGAAAGCCCTGTTGTTAAGAAAATTTTAGAGCTGGAAGCAACTTTGATTAGGCAAGCGATGGTAAGTGCCACAAAGAAAAAAGTGATAGTTGTAAATAATTAGTTATTCTCAGAGAATAATATTATTACTTCAATATCTTCACAATGCCATGATTTGCATTTACCATGACAAATCTCCGTCTTTAAGCACTTTGGTGAGGATCTTTGTGCTGATGATACACCTTTTCTTGAGTTTTCTGCTTTTCTTATATTCTATTTTTTACCTATTTATTTATAAAAAAACCATATTATTTATTATATTTTTACGTCTTTTTTATAAAAATAAGAAGTTAGATATAAATAACACTAATAATATTAGCTCTTATTCATAAAATATTCCTAGATAAGGTGTTTAGTTTCTGAAAAAATTGGTGTTAAATAAGTTATTACTTAAGGATAGTAAAATATAGGAAAATTTAAATACGACAGAGGTTTTTTTTGAGGATAAAATGGTATTATTTGCACATTTTAAAGCTGAGCAAGGGTTTAATCTAGAGGAAACTCTTAGAAAAGTATTTCGTGACTTTTCTCTTGGTGGGAAGAGATCAGGCCAATTTTCTAGCGGTGCAGTTATTACTGTTAGTAATGAAGATGGCCATACGCAAGAAACTGTTTTAGATTCAGGCACTTATTTAGATTTAAGAGTAGTTGCTAGCGAAGATAAGCCAGCTCTAGTAACTTTGCTTTTAGAGACAGATGTTGATAAAATGGAGTATGAGCATTATGATTTTTTTAAAGAGATAGTAGGTGATTACATTAAAGCAGGCTTAATCCCTATATCTGATTTAGAAGTGCGAGATGGTGAATGGGAAGAGGCTGCTAAGTATTTTGGACAAAACCAAAGTAGGGAATTTGATGAGTTGTCTGGAATCCACAGAGCAATAACAAGCTCTGGCGCAGATGAAGAAACAGCAATCCAGCTTAGAGGTGAGGCTATCTTAAGAACAGCAGTTGACTTCCAGAAAGTAAAGCAGATAAAAGACCTTAGAGATATTTTAAATCAAAGTTTTTACCAATACTTACTTCTAGCAAAATTAGAACCTTTATTTAAGTATGAAGAATTTGCCAAAGAGTCACGTGGATTATTAAATAGGAATATGGTCAGAGACCCGTTTAGGCATTTTGACGCTGCTGCAATTCCAACTTATGAAACGAGTTTAAGACAAGCTACAGGGATAGAAGTGCCAGCCGAAGTTATTCTTAACATGTTTGATCAAGCTGCAGAAGATAGAAGACAAGCTAAGAAATTAAAAGGAGACCAGAAAGTAGAAGCCCAATTAAAAGATATCATAGAAGCAGTGTATGAGCTGCAGGCATCTCCTGCAAATACAAGAGTATTTTTTGACTATGTTTGTAGAGTTATGGAGCTGCCATCTTCTAAGCGCAACATATATTCTCAACTAGATTGGGTGCATGTTGGAGCTTTGTTAGTTAAGCAGGAGCTTAGAAAAAATGTTCCATTGTCTGAGATCATATTAGGTAATATTATTGATAACCCTAAGAAAGGATTACATTGGCTGTTGTATGATAAGCTGGCTTATCTAGCGGACCAGTGCGGAAGCGCACGCCTTAAGCCATTGAATCC
Organism: Candidatus Woesearchaeota archaeon; assembly: GCA_018302185.1. Lineage (GTDB taxonomy): Archaea > Nanobdellota > Nanobdellia > Woesearchaeales > UBA10200 > UBA10200. The sequence goes on along the minus strand of JAGVZX010000110.1, from coordinate 27,323 downwards.
TGCAATCCTAAATATCCTTATTGGCGCAGGGTATTCGCCTATAGGCATGTTTCGGACTCTTAGCGAGATGCAAGAGATTCCTGTTGCACAAAGAAACTCTTCTGGGCTAAACAGGATTTTAGGAATTGCTTTTGACTATGGAACTTTTCGCTCTTACCTTGAACCACCAAGTATTGGCCAAGAAAAGACACCTGTGCATATTCAGAAAGCGCAAGAGCTTATGTCAAATATAAGCAGATTAGGATTTAATACACAACTGTTGCTAGCTAACCAATCAACATATGACATTAACACAAGAAGCAATGGTGATGCTGTATCCTGGATAACAACATTAAATGATATCCTTGCTGACATTAGAGGAGAGAAATATAATGCATTATTTGACTTGCTAAAGCCTGTGAGCATGCCTCCTAAAGCTCCTGGAGCTGCGCCAATTTTAGGCGATGAGACAAAAGATGCTCTTTATAGGGGCCAGGCTATTGGAAAGGTCTTGATGTCGATAGATGAGACTCTCTTGGAATCTGATGAAGGCAGAAAGCAGCTTGAACTTGAGATACATAACTCTAGAATTCAACATTTTCAAGAAACAGGCGGAATTGGAAATTTAGTAACTGATGAAGATGCTAGAGTAGCTAGAGCTGCAAAGGACATTGGAAAGCCGATTAATGTTGGAAAGGTAGTAAAAGAGAGGATAAGCAGATACAGTGCTGAGACATTAGGCATAGAGAAAGCCTTTGATCTTGTTGAAGAATTAAAAGCATACTGCACCATAGTTGAAAATCTGAGATGGGCCCAAAACAAGAGCAAGTTAGATGTACCAATAGTTGAATTAGCCACTAAACTAGAGCTTTTAGAGACCCAATTAAGATTTAATGGCGCGCTTGTAGGAGGAAGCGTTTATACCAGGGCTTGGCATCGTGCAGTTGTCCAAGATTTTCACAGCAGCAGCTTTATGATGTGCTGCGCAAGTTTAGGCGGAGAAAAACAGGGAATAACCTTTAAGAGCATATACAATCCATCTGGGTTATACCTTGAGCATTTTATACAAGGATTAGATTCGCCGATGGGATTTTCAATATTAAAGTTAGGCAGGTCAGAAGGCAAAAATGCAGTGCTTGCAATAAGCCCTTATGAGGCAAATCATGCGCTTATGGCTGCACTTGGTGAAAAAGGCACATTTAGGTATGTACTTGATACATTAGTGAAAAGTGCTCACCAAGTAAATGCAGAATATTTGATGATAGATGATATTGACCTGAGAGTAAGGGATGAGAATGGAATGCCTGTTAAGCACAAAGATGGTAGAATAATTTATAATGGCGATGAAGGATATGATAAAGCTGAGCATATACTTGTTAGATACCAGGGAGGCAGAGGAAATGCCCCAAGAAAATTCAAGACAGAATTGTTAGAAAAGCTGCTAACAAATAAGGCAAATACCTCAATGACACATGGTGATTTTGTGTTTGAGCAGATTGAAGGGGACAATGAGCTGGTCCAAGAGCAGTTTGGAGCTGGAGAGCAATACTGGTCTATCCAGACTGCAAAGCCTAGGTTTGATAGCAGCATCAGATATACCGGAGTTAATTCTCCACATGATGAGCTAGATGAGGGCATTGAGAAAGCAGTGTTTGACATGGGAGTTGGACCATTAAGTGGAGTCAGGACAGCCTACAAGATAGATGTAAAAAAATACATTGAAGAGCGCAAAAGAGAAGGCATTGACTTGACTAGAGTAGTTGATACTAGATTTGGGAACAAATAGATAAAAAGATTTGTTTAGATATAACGACAAAAGTTTCAGCAACTGCCAAATTTTGACGAACATAAATAGATAAAAGCTAATATGCTAGACACTCTTTTTTAAGTCAGTATAAATTCCCTCTCCAAGATAAGTAAACTTGTACTGGTTGAACTCCAAGGACAGCGTTATGTTCTGGATTATGTCGCCAAAGAGTTCAGTTAGCTCTGCTTCAAACATCTTTAGCTCCATTACATCCTTGCTGAAAACCTCAAATGCAAAGTTCCACTGGCCTATGAGCTTGAACACTGCATTTATTAGATGATGGTTTTTACAGAAATAAACAAATTGCTTTTTTTTATCATCAGACATGTAAGGGATTTTTACGAACACGAACTGAAACTGATAGCCGAATAAATAATGATTTAGGCGCACCTTGAATCCTGTTATGAGATCTTGCATTATTAATTTTCTAAGCCTGTAATTAGCTGCATCACTTGATATTCCAATTTCTTCTCCGATCTCTTTTAATGATTTTCTGGAGTTAGATGCAATTGAATTCAACAGCTCAACATCTATGTTATCAAGGCTTATCTTTTGGCTTGCCTCTTTGGCATTTCTTTCTTCTAGCTCCTTAAAATACGAAAAATCTCTTTTCCCGATAAGTTTTATTTGAGGCATTTTGATGTCAAGCGTAAGATAGCGCGGGGTTGTGTGCTGGAAATCTACAATCGAGAAGATACTATAATCCCTTAATTTGCTTCCTATGCAAGTGAATACTTCATCTAATATTTTGTCCAGATGCCCTAGCCCTTTTGCCTGGATCATTGTCATGAGATCCCAGCTTCCAAAAGAAGTCATAACCCAATTAACATAGTGCATCTTCTGCATTTCAACAACTAAGTTCTTTAATTCCTGCTGGCTTGTGTTTTTTAAGCTAATATTGAGCATAAAAAGATCATATCCAAGCCTTGTTGTGTTAATAGCTGTATAAAACTCTACAATCACTTTTTCTTCAACAAGCCTATTTATCCTGTACATCACTTTTTCTTTTGGGATGCCAAGAAGCTTAGCGATCTTTGTTGCGCTAAGCCGCGAATTTACCAATAACACGTAGATTATTCTCCTGTCTATAATGTCTAATTTGACAGTTTTAGGCTGCTTAGGCGCAATTATCTGGCCTGGTGATCTTACTGAATCTATCAATTCTTTATTTTTTTCACCCATAGTGCATAATAAACTAGGTTTATTTATAAATTTTACGGGTTTTTTAGAAAAATTACTAATTAATTCTAAATATTCTATCTACTGTTAAGGCGTATGGCTATAGGCATATGTAGGGAAGGGTACTGTAAGATGGAAATTTTTGCACCTAATAAAAGAAGCGAAGAATTTTTGGAGAAGTTAGCTAGGGAAAATCCAGTACAGGCAAGAAGGTTTGCTAGGTACATGGAGATTAAAAAGAGATTGCACACTGCAGAGCATGCCTATCAAAGATTGCAGTACACTGAACTGATCGAATATGTTAATGAAAAGCTAAAAGCCCATCTTAATGACAATGTTGTTAATGATATGCTTGCTGAGCACGCAGCATCAATATGGTTTGTCAATCAGCTGATTTATGAGAAAGGAGTGCCTATTCGCAATATTGAGCCTCTTGATTATAATCCATTAACGAGAATAGGAGTGCATAGCATTGATGACCTTGTCACTCTTGCAGTAGAGTATAGGCAGAAAGAGCGTGAAGAAGAGGATAAAGAAAATGACAATCTTGTTAGAGAGTTAAGCAGCAGATTAGACTGCTCTAGAACAGCTATAGGATTTGATATCTTTCTTGTACAAAAACTTAATGAGTGCCTGAGTGAGGAGGATAAAGAAGATAGCGGATCTTATGTTAACGCTGGCAATGCATCTGCAATATTCCCAAGATTATTTTGCGAGGATGATGAGTGCAGACCTGCGATGGTAGATGAGGAGAAGTATTACCTGCAGCAGTTTAAGAGGCTTGAGCGCGAACAAAGGCTCTATACAGAAGATGCTGAAAGCATTTTCCTGCCGATATTAAAAAAAGCGTATTCAACCTATAATGTTTTAGGATATATTAGTGAATTAGGTGAAAGAATAGGCAGTAAATGGCTGAAAGCAACAAGAGGAACTTTGGACGCACAGCTAATAAAAAAAATAATCCATTTTGCAGATCCGCATCTTCCTATAACGCCTGATGAACTAAGGATTGCCCTAAGAAAAGATCTAGACAACAAAAAAGAAAACGGAATGTGCCTGGCAATCAGCCTGAAGTTTGTTGATCTTTTTGAAAGCTATGCCAAGAATATCTGCAGAAAGCAGCCTGAGTACTTGCCGATTAGAGAGGATTCTCTTGAAGGAGAATATGATGATCCTGCCATTCAATATGGAGCAAGGCTAGCTTACAGGACAGCATATAATCTATTGGTGCAGATGCCACTCAAGGAAGTCGAACACAGATATTCTCATTTCTCAGCTATAACTCATGATGCTGTTGCAGCAGAGAGATTTACATCTTATTTGTTTCAGTTGGCAAGAAGACGAAGAGTTCAGCTTGAAAATACAATGAAATCTTAAAATTATGTTAACGAGGTGAAATTTTTAAAAATAGGATTGGTGAAGAGAATGAAAGAAAAACCTAAAACAGAAAAAATGAATATAGCAGAAGCCAGTTACAGCATTAACTTTAAGTTAGAGGAATTAGCTGATGCAAAAAAAAGATATTTAACTGAATCAGGTTCAAGAATTTTGCCGCCAAATTCTGGTCAGCTTGATAATTTTGATGAAAGAAGCCCAGATGAATTATATGATTCACATGAAGAAGTTATCTTATACAAAGTTGCTCAGATCCAGGTATTGCTAGATAATACTGCAGACCCAAATCATCCTAAATTTAATAATGCAAGAGTTGCAATAAGCCAGGCTTGCCATATATACGGTAGAGATAAAGTTGATGATTATGTATCTAGAGCACGTATAGTTGCAGGAGTACAGGAGCCGATAACTTTTCCTCTTGATGACAAGACAAAAGAAATGCCTAAAGAAGAAATTAAGATAGGCTACCTATTGAGAATTGTGATCTATGATAAAAAGCCTACTGGAACAAGCTATAATCAATTTGAATATATTCATTCTGGATTAGAGGTAAAGGTCCCTCATGATAAGTTGACAGGCTTGCCAAGGCCAGGCATTGTTGCTGTTGTTGTTGAAGAGCAAATTCCAAGAATACATCTGGAAGAGTCTGTTAATCAGACTTATGCGCTTTTTAAGTTATCTCCTGAACAAGAGAAGAAAGAAAGAAGGCGCGCTAGTGAGAAGAGAGCTGAACAACAAGAGACTGCTGAAAAAGCTATGAAGCTAGGTCTTGAAAAAATCTTAACTACAAGAGAAGGCCGTGCAGACCAATTCTATGTCCAGCAAGTTGCTAAATCATTGCTAATCGAAGATGTTGCGAATGAGATGGTGAACGCAAATGATAAAAATTGAATTTGATGAAAAAGATATCTCAAAATATGTTGAGCAATTTAAAGTACAGAAAAAACCATTTTATCATCCAGTTGGCAATGAAGTGCAGATATTTGAGAATGCTAAGAAAAATGGACAGTCAGTAATGCTGTTAGGGCCAACAGGCTCTGGTAAATCTAGATTTGTTGATTTTATGGCATATCAGCACGGAATGCCATGCATTACAATTCCTGGATATGAAAGTGTTTTTATTCCAGGGCCATTGTATATCGGTGCAAAAATTCAAGCATATACTCATTTAGAAGAGATATTAGAGATGAATGAAGATGTTTTGCCGTTATGCCATACATTAGCAGATTGGAGAAGGGAACTTCATGTTGGAGAGATAGGCGAAGTGATCAGGCCTGGCAAAGATTTTATGTTTATTGTCTCTATGAATCCAGGAGCAGCTTATCAAAAAGCAGCAAGAAGATTTCCAAAGCCAAGCTTAGCGCAAAGATTTGTCGGCATAGAATTCAGTTATGTAAGGGGTGAGCAAGGCGTAGATATTATTGTTAATGAAAGCGGTATTGACTTAAAATTGGCAAGGCAGTTGGATATGCTTGCTAAAACTATAGATGAGCTGCATAGGTCACAAGAATATGCTGGAAGCCTAAAAGAATCGATTGGATATCATTCTTTAATTAAAGCAGCGCAGCAAATCGTTTCAGGTACTCCCTCTTATGAAGCTTGTCATGCATGTATTAGTGTTGTTCTATCGCATGATCAGACTGTAATTGAAGCTGTAGATAAATTAATAAAAACAAATGTTAGGGGATGATTTAGGGGATGAGATAAATGAGCATGGCTGTTGAATCTCCAATAGTTAGGATAGATGAAGTAAATAGTTTGCTTAGAGCTTATATGAGGGCAATAGCAACAGTACCTATTGAAATTCTTTTCAACGGCAATACTGGACTTGGAATTGGTGATGCGCGTGATCGTGATAAAGCAATTATAGCAAATTTTCCTGAGCAAATAAATGTGTTTGAGGATAGGGAAGATAATAAGATGACTTATGTTGCGCTTGCAGCGCTTAATGCAGCCCAGTTTCGTTATAATAAAGGGTTTAATAATAAAACACTTGCAGATATAGTAAAAGCTGCATATAAAGAAGGCAAAGAAAGATTTGGAAAACATAATCCGGTACATCATTGTCAAGCGTATTTGTTATCTGGATTAGAAGGAACAGAACCCGGTCTGATAGATGTATATCCTAAATTTGATTTAATAAAATCAGAGCTCTCTAAAATTGAATTACCTATTAAATATAAATACAATTTTGCAGCTTATTTTCTTCACTTTAATCTTATGGGTGATTTAATAGGGATTATAGAAAGAGGAAGGATAATGGGTAATTTTTTTAGGGATTTTCCAGCTTCATATGACTGGTGCTCAAGAAATCTTTCTTATTTTTATGACTGTTTAGCTAAAGATATCATAAAAAGATCATGCAGTGCAAGACCAACACTTCAATCACCCTATTTATTTGATTTTGTGATGCGAAGATTTGAATATTCTTTATTATTTCAGTCTATGGATTTTGACAATGAATTCAGAAAATATCAGTCAAAAGAAGACGAAAGGCATAAATCTCTTGCAGATATAGTAAAATATAATCCTTCAAGATCGGCTGTGCTAGAACAGTGGGAAAAAGCAGTTAAACCGATTGTAGAAGATCTCTTCAATATAAGCAGAAAGATTTTCGAATCTGAAAAAGATATCCATGATTCAGTTAGAGTAGCAGTTGATCTTTATTTTAGGATAGTTGAGCTAATGCTAGATAGCAAGCTGCCAATTCTTGACCCTGCTCAGAATGTATCTGTGCCTGATGTTGAAAGAAATATACGAGATGTTCTTGATAATTTAAATAATGTATCTAATCCACGTAGTATGAAGGATGAAAAAGGAGTAATATATAAAAGAGAAGCAGCTATAGCATTAGCAACCAGAAAAAAACTTTCTTTAGTTGGAGATCCTAGTTATCATGAATGGAATTATATTCAAGGCAGGTTTATGCAGCAGCATGTAATAGTACATGAAAAAGACATCCCAAAACCAGAACAGCCAGTATTTGGTTTTTCTGAGCCTGAAGAATCTATTGAGAGAAATATAAAAGCGCAATTTGATTCTCTTAGTCCAGAAGGGCTCGTAATAAAAAGAAAGTTAATGCCTAAGCCAGGAAGAAGGATGGATAAAAGGGAGTATTCAAGATTTTTAGCCAAACTCAAAGCAGATACTCCTGTCAGACCTTTATTTTGTTATGAGCCTAGAAGAGAGGAACGAAGCGTAGCAGCATTATTATTGATAGATGTCAGCGATTCAACAGGTGAGTTGATAGATCCAGAACATTCTGTGCTAGATAAATTAAAAGAAGCAACGATGTATTTTGCTGTAGGACTTGATGTCTGCAATGATCCGTGTGCTATCTATGCTGTCACAAGCAAAGTTGAAGGTAAGCATTCAAAAGGTTATGGTATTAAATCAAGAACTACTTTTTTCTATAAACTAAAGGGTTTTGATGATTCTCTTGGAAGAGAAACTCTGCGTGAAAGGCTTAATCAGCTGGAGCCTCAGTACAAAAATAGGGATGGCGCAATAATCAGGCATGGTACATATCTGCTTTCATCTCGTCCAGAAGAAATAAAGCTTTTGATTTATCTTAATGATGGCGCTCCGCATGATGACCGATTATTTGATCCGACATCAAAAATTCTTGCAGATGAAAACAGAAAAAAATGGGATATGGAGCAGCAATATGAAGGAAGATATGCATGGGCTGACATGGCTACTGCTGTGCAAGAAGCAGCAGCTTTTGGCGTTACTCCTTTAGTGATCAGGGTAAATCAAATTGATAGGGCATCAATGAAAGAGCTAAGAGGTACTGGAGTAAACTTTAGAAAAGCATCGTTTGATATGAAAGATCTTGCTAAAGTCATTGCCGAATCATATGTTCAGCTAACACATTAGTTTTTATTATTCTTGGAATTAGATATTTAAATTTTTATAATTACTTCAGAATCCTTACCAATCCATGATTTGCATTTACCATAACCAAATCTCCGTCTTTGAGGCGCTTGGTTGCATTCTTCGTGCCGATGATGCATGGTATCTTTAACTCCCTACTTATCACTGCAGCATGGCTTGTGATGCCACCTTCGTCTGTAATAATTGCAGCTGCTTTTTTCATCGCAGGCACAAATTCTGGCCTTGTCATTGAAGTGACAAGTATATCTCCTTTTTCAACTTTAGAGATTTCTGCTGCATTTATACAGACTTTAACTCTGCCAGTCACACAGCCTAATGAAGCGCACATTCCATTAAGCTCTTTGACATCATCTTCCTTATGCTGCTTTACAAGCAAGGCTTTGATCTCTTTGTATCTATTTCCTGTAAATACTTCTAACTGATCTTTATAATGGATAAATATGCTTGCCTTCCTTCTTTCTCTGAGGTTGATGTTTTTGATGGAGCCAATATCATCTGGATTAACTTCATCTGCCAACAGATATTTGAGGTCGCGAGAATCAACATTAAAACGCTTGGCTATCTCATCGACAAACTGCTGGAAAGCATAAACACCAGATAAGATAACTATCTTTCTCTGGTCCTGCCAATAAGTCACAAAATCAGTGATCTCGACCAAGTCGATCAATTCTTGGTTTAGGTTTAGCTCTTTAAACAATTTCTTTTTACGCAAAAGATTCTTCATAAGCTGCGCATCAGTTGTAACAGTTATCTGCTCGTTCTTATCTACTGCATCCTTGATCTCATCAATTACATCTTGCTGAGTATATTCTCTTGCCTTGTCCCACTGCGATCTTATCCAGAAAAATCTTTTGACATGGGCATCAACCATTGCTTGTAGCTTTTTGTCTTCGAGTGATGGTTCTTTGTAGTTATTTTGTTTTTGATGTTTTTTATAATAATCAACCATATCAGACATGCTCTTATTAAACTCTGGGAAAAACATCTTTCGTGTAGGCTGTGTCAGCTCAGTAAAGTAGAGAGTGAACTTGTCTGCTTTACTTAGCTTTTGCAGGGATTTCAGCAGCAGATCCTTGAACACAACATCAGTCGTAAGTGAGATCCCCTCAACTAAGTGAGATGCGCCAAAAGCAAAATAGAACATGTTTGCGAATTTTTTGTAATGCTCCAGAAGCGTGTTGTCATCTAATCTGGAAAGGCTGTTAAGGTGCTCTTTCATATACTCAAAGAATGGCTTTTTTTCCTCATTACTCTTCTCATCAAGCCAGTTCAAGTAATTTTTATCTTTCTTGTACCATTTCATGAACTCATCACACATATATTGAAGGTCTTCTCTGCTGTAGTATAATTCAAGATAATCCTTCTGGAAGTCATAGATAAACTTAGAATACCCATAACCAAGAGTTTTTTTGCATGCTTTTATACCAGAGATCGAGCACGCAAAAACAAAGACAGGAACTGCTGCAATGCCCTGTATATACCACTCCTTTTTCACTAATGATTGGATCAGTTCTTTGTTCATTTCAAGAGCCTCGTAAGTTTATAATTAGGTTTATCTAATACATTTATATCTCATCTCAATATCCTAACAACCCCATTGTCAGCATCAACTTCAACCTTCATGCCATCCTTTAAGACTTTAGTTGCTTTTCTTGTGCCTATTAGGCATGGAATCCCAAGTTCACGACTGACAATTGCCGCGTGGCAGGTAAGACCGCCCTCGTCTGTGATTATCGCTGCTGCTTTTTTCATTGCAGGAACAAACTCTGGCTGTGTCATGCACGCAACTAAAATATCTCCTCTCTGCACTTTTGCAATCTCATTTGCTCCTCTGCAGACTTTAACTATTGCAGTAACTTTTCCAGGAGATGCACAGTTTCCTTTGAGTTCATGGATCTCGCCATGGTCTTCATCCATCAATTGAGTTATCATCTGCTCTGCTTTTCTACCAGTAAATACAATGCCTCTTTTTTCAGGCTCTTTCTCTTTCTGGCTTTCATAAGTATAGAAAAATATTGACTTTGCTCTTCTTTCTTCAAGCATTTGATCAGTAAGATTGTTCAGGTTAAATTCTGTTACTTCTGCTTGGATAAGGTAGCGAACAAGCTCATGCTTTAAATTATATCTCTTGCTTATTTCAGCCAAAAAGTTATCAATATAGCTCAGAGTGATTGTAGTAACATGCTTCCTGTTGTCCTGCAGTTTTGCCATAAAATCGCTGATTTCCAGAAGTTGGATTAGCTCATCGCTTAGTTTTAGTTCTTTGAAAAGCTGTTGCTTTCTTTTTTTATTCTCATACAAAATCTTTCGGTAATTTTTGGCATAATTCTCCATCTCTTTTGTGATGCCTTTCTTTACCAGCTCATTAATCTCATGCATAAAGTAATCTGCATCAAGATAATGCGTGCATGAATAGCCGTTGTTAAGCCAGTAATATTTTTTTTCCAATTGCTTTAGCAGCTTAGCTATTTTTTTTCCATGCTTAGTATATTCAACTGCTGCAAGCACAATTGCATTATGAGCTTCTCCTATGAATGAAGGAAATGTAGATGCAGTCAGATCTGCAATCAGCTGATTGTATTCTTTCTCTCTCCCCATTTTTTTTACTGCATCAAAAATAAGTGATCTTATCTTTTCTTCGCTTGTGAGAGTGAAGCCCTCAACCATGTGACTTACGCCCAAAAGCTTGTTAAGAGCTTCTGCAAGAATATGGTAGTCCTCAAGCAGCTCTATGTTGCCTATTTTATTTAACTCTAACTTATCAAGCTTTTTCAGAACATTAAAATGCTCTTTGTTGATGGAAGTGTGTTTCTGCCAGATAACTTTTAGGTAATCCTTATTCTTTTTCAGATTTTGCATCAGATGGTCGTTTATATTATGCAAATCATCCCAGGCATAGCCGTAATATGCTTTGTCATTCTCATAGAAATCAACAAGCACACTATAGCCATAGCCCAGATACTCATACATGTATTTGCAGGAAGAAGGTGCACCAAATGTCAACAATCCTGGAGTGCCGTTAAATCCCTGAAAATAGTATTTTTTCTTTAGAATGCTAGCTACATCAATCTTAGAATGCTGTTTATTAGTTACTATCAATAGCCTCACCTGTTTACTTCAAAACATAATATAACACAACTAAAAGTATGATAAAATATACTGCATATTTGAAATACTTCCATTCAGGGCTTGCATCTATGTGATGGTCTGAATGTGCATGCATCTCTTCTGCTTCCGCATCTTCAAATTCTGTCATAAATGATGTTAAATGAAGGTTATTTAATAATTTTTAGTCAAATAATGATAATAATAGCAAGAGCACCACAAATGATAGGCATGCGTAAGCGATCATCTTCATATCTAGGTTTGTTTTTTGCTTCTTGTGCGCTTTCTCATTAAACTGCTCAACTCTTGCTTCATATAATTCCTGCATGTTTGCCCCCGATACGCTATAACCTGTCGCTTTCTATCGAGTGATTTATCGTCGCTATATTAACTAGTGTAGTAATAAGTATTACAACAAACATAAACTTTAAATAATAGCCTCTCTTATCTATTTCTGCAATGAAAGAAGAAGCACTCTTAGCAGCAGGCTTGACATTCAACGAAGCAAAAGTATATCTTGCATTATTGAAGCTGGGCTCTGCAAACGTTAATGAGATAACAAAGAAGTCAGGTGTCCATAGGGTAAATGTCTATGATATCCTTGATAGATTGACAGAAAAAGGCTTAGTAAGCAGCATCATTGCAAACAAGAAGAAAGCATACCAGGTTGTGAATCCTGATGTCCTTAGAGAAATAATCAAGCAAAAAGAATATCTTGTTGAAAAAGCTTTGCCTGAGTTAAAGCTGGATTATAACATAAACCCAAAGAAAGAACATGTGTATTATTTTCACGGACCAGATGGTGTTTCTACTGCATACAGCATGATGATGGCGCAAAAGGAAACTATCTATGGTATAGGTGGCTCTGGCAGAACAAGAGAGTTTCTTAAGCACAGGCATGATAAATTTATTAAAGAATTGAAGTCGAACAAATGCAAAGTAAAAGCATTATACTATGAATTCACAAGAAAGACAGGCGTTGCAAAGGACTATGATACAAGGTATCTGCCAGACAAATACCAGAGCCCGATGATGATTGATGTATGTGGAAGCCTTGTTATTATCTTGTTATCTACTGATGAGGTTTCTGCGATTGTAATTGACAATCGAGCTCTTGCAGACAGCTACAGGAAATATTTTGAATTATTGTGGAATACTGTGGCAAAGCCTTAGAAATCAGTAAGTTTCTTCTCTTCTTTCTTACTGGCTGTAGAGAGATAATTCACTATTGTAGTGTTGCCTTCTGAACCGCCAACTGCCCTTTCAAGAGTAACAAACTTATTTTCTGCTAATTTAGCGATCTTCCTTGTAAAAGTCTTATACACTGACTTTCCGCCTTCTTTTTCATATAGTTTAAACAGCTCTCCCATCTTTAAACTTGGGTTTTTTTTGACAACAGCAAGAATAAATCTGGTCTCATCTTCCAAGTCAGCTGAATTTTTTATAGTGAATTCAACTAACTTTTCTATCGCTTTCCTTGCATGGTCTATGCCTATCCTTTTGTTGCTTGAAGATTCTGCAATCAATGCAGCTTCTTTAAGCAAATATAATCCAGCTCTTATATCTGAGACTTCATATGCCTTCTGCACAATCAACTTGATTGCATCTTCCTGCCAAGCATTCTCAAAAAAGGCATAGCTTATCCTCTCTCTTAAGATTCCGTCTATCTCATCCATGCTGTAAGATCTGAATTCTAAAGTATCTGGCGTTAACCTTGATTTTATCCTTGGATCAAGATTGATAAGCCATTGATGGTAATTGGTTATCAGGATTATGCTTTTACGATAAATTTCTTCCAGCAACATATAAAGAAAATCAAAATCTTCTATCTTGTCTGCCTCGTCAAAGCAAAATACTGCACTGCCCTTATTTATTTTTTGCTTTATCAGCTTAAACAATTCATCTGTCTTTAAGTTATGTGTGAACTTGAATCCAAGCTGATCTGCCATATCTGACATTATCTTGAAAGAAGTGTTTTTCTGCCAGCAATTGATATACAGCACTTCTATCCCATCTGTCTCTTCCTGAAGCTCTTGGAACAGATTTTTGCATGCCACTGTCTTTCCGTTGCCGCTAGGACCATGCATCATAAGGTTCTTGCCGTTCATGTCCTGCATCAATGGCTTTAAGCATTCTGCTATCTGCCTCTGCTGCGGCTCCCTGTAAGGAATTACCTTTGGCACATAATCATAATCAAGAACAACAGGATTCTTGAAAAGCGTTTCAGTGCTCCTTAAAATGTCTTTGATTATTGAAATATTTCTCCCCTCACGATAATATTATGCATTAACAAATGCTTTTGGTAAAAAATCAACTGATTAAAATAGGTTATTATCAGAAATTAAGTTTAGTATATTTAAATAAATCGAAAAAGATGCTAGAAATAACAAGATACAGTGCATAATATCAGAAATTAAATAACTATTCTCTAGTGGTAAACTTTATATAGTTCTTATTGATTTAGGAGTATAATGAGCAAGAGAAAAAAAGAACAGGAAGAAGAGCGGAAAAGAGAAGAAAGAAGATATTTTATGAAATGGATAGGAGCAGGCATAGCTGTAGCTGCTGTTGACGGAGTTCTGGAATCAAAACAAGTTGGCTTAGTGAGCACGATCTGGAAATGGATAGCAGAAAGAAAAGATCTGTATTCAAGAACAACTAATGAACTCAAAAAATTAGGATTTAGCGTAGATGAAGCTAATTCTGTGTATTTTGAAGAGAGCAAGAATGTGATAATCTATCTGCCTGATTGGCTTGAAACTGAAACTTTAATTGAGAATTATGTGAGAAAATTAGAAAGGATCATTAGATCAAGGATAGAGCTTAACGGCATAGGGTTAGAAGGTATCCTTGATACAGAAAGTACAGAAGAGATACAGAAACATCTTACAACTTTAAAAAGTGTAGAGAACAGCACAGAAAAAGACAGGTTTATAAATGAGAGGGATTCGGCAAATCAGGAAATTACAAGATTAATAAGATATTTCAAAGAGAGAGATGCACCAGGCACAGAGATACTGCATAAAAAAATAACTGGAATATATACCAGAATATTTGAGGGATTGGGTTTTATGATGCAAAGAGACATAAACATAATGTCATTAGCGCCAGGATTAGTGTATCCCCTAAAGCTTCCAAGATTATTAGAAAAGGATTCCATTGTATTTGGAATAGAACAAGAAAAAGATTACTCAGATATACTTGAAAGAGGGGCAATTCTTGATTATTTGCAATCCAGAGAAGCAATTCAGCATTGGTTAGATGACCTTGATGAAATTGTAACCCAGATCAGAGAAAATGGACAAGACACAGCTTCACAGGAAGAGGGGATAGCAATTATTGCAGATATTAGAGAGAGAATGATAAGATATAACGCAGAATTTGGTACAAGAATAGAAGAATTAAGTTCTAAATACCAGATACCTAAAGAAAATTTGCAAAACTCAGTAGTTTATGATAATATGTATTTTAATTATCTTGTTGTGCAAAGAAGCAAAAACTGGATAAGAACCGTACAAGAGAAAGCTGGTAAAAAGACAGGACAAGTATATCTGATGATTGGTGGCTTTGTCCACATTCCTAGCGTTAAAGATGCTGCTGAACATGCTAAAGCATCTCTTATTACGATAGATTATACTAAATAGATAAAAAGCAGAGAAAAATTAGCAAGTAAGATATAAGTATAATTTCAAAAGATGTTCATTTCTTCCCAATAACTTTAATCCCGCCCATCAGCTTCTGCAAGACTTTAGGAACTTCAATGCTTCCATCTTCATTCTGGTAGTTTTCTATGATTGCAGCGATTGCCCTTGATGTTGCAACTGCTGTGCTGTTTAGAGTATGCACTAAAGGATTTCCTGCTGCTCCTGGCTGGCCAAATCTGATGTTTAATTTTCTTGATTGAAAATCTGTGCAGTTGCTGCAAGAGACCATCTCTCGATAGCAATTTTGCACTGGCATCCAGACTTCTAAATCGTATTTTTTTGCTGCAACTGAACCAATGTCAGCTGTACAGATGTTTACGATCCTGTAAGGCAATTTTAGTGATTGGAATAATTCTTCTGCGTTTTTAATGAGTTCTTCATGCAATGCCCAACTCTGCTCAGGAGTTGAGAAAATAAATTGCTCAACCTTGTTGAATTGGTGAACTCTGAAGATTCCTTTTGTGTCTTTTCCATGCGCGCCTGCTTCTTTTCTAAAACAGCTGCTTACCCCTGCATATCTTCAAGGGAGTTCTTCTTGCTTAAGTGTTTCATCCATATGATAGCATGCAAGAGAATGTTCGCTTGTTGCGATCATGTAAAGGTCTTCATTCTCTATCTTGTATATGACATCCTCAAAATCTCCCAAGGTAATTGCACCAGAGATTGCTTTTTTGCTGATCATCAATGGAACTTCCATTATTTGGTAACCTTTTTTTACTAATAAGTCTAATGCAAGCTTCTGCAATGCAAGCTCCATTAATACCAATTCATTCTTGAGATAATAAAATCTTGCACCTGCAACTTTTGCTGCCCTGTCAAGGTCAACCAAATTCAGCTTTTCTATAATATCAACATGGCTTACTGGAGTGAATTTCTGTTTTGGTATCTTGCCCCAGACCCTTACTGTTACATTATCATCTGGAGTTTTGCCTAACGGCACAGAATCATGGAGTATGTTAGGCAATCTCTGCATGTAAAAGTCAATCTTTTCCTTTAGTTCTTGCATCCTTTTTTCTGCATTTGCTAGTTCTACTGGAAGAGATTTCATCTCAGCCAATTTCTTTGTGATGTCTTTGCCTTCCTTTCTTAGCTGTGAGATTTCCTGGTTCAGAGAGTTCTTTTTGTGCTTTAATTCCTGGACAGAATATGTAAGCTTCCTGTATTCCTCATCTTTCTGCAGCAGATCATCTACCCAGGCAAGCTTTTCCTTGTCGTTCCTTTTAGTTAAATCTTGCTTCACAATATTCGGATTTTCTCTTATCAGTTTTATGTCAAGCATTTTAAAGAATAGTTAAGATAGAAGTATATAAATTTAATCACAAATTCCCTTTTATCATTTCAAAATATTCCTGCATTTCATTTGCACCATATTTCTTATGCGTCCATTTGAAATGGAAGTCATCTGTAAAAAAGCGAGGCATGATGTGCATATGTGCATGCATAACTTCTTGTCCTGCGACTTTGCCGTCATTTAACAACAAGTTAAAGCCTTCTGCTTGAGTTGCTTGCATGACTGCTTTTGAGAGTTTTAATTGTATCTCCCCAAATTCCTGCGCAACATACTCTGGAAGTTCAGTTAAGCTTTGAGCATGCATCTTTGGCACGATCAAAGCATGGCCTTTATTTGCTGGACTAATGTCTAAGAACACGATAAAGTTTTCGCTTTCGTATAATTTGTTTGCAGGAATTTCTTTAGCAGCAATCTTGCAAAATATGCAATCTGTCATGATAAGCACCCACTATCTATACTTGAAATTCTTTTAATATGATTTCATTAATTATGAATTCACCTTTTGCAATCCTATTTCTTGCTTCTTTTACTTGTTGCTTAATTTCTTCTTTAAGTCCTGTTTTAGTTTTAATTACTACTTGTATTTTTGTCATGTTTTTTACAAACTACCTTTTCACTCGGCCAAAATCATCTTCCAATCTTACAACATCCTTCAGTTGCGGAGTCGAGACTTCGATTATCTGTGATTTCTTGACTGCAAACAATCTGTGGACAGTCTTTGTCGGAACATGGATGACATCACCTGGCTTCATGATATATTCCTTCAAAGTTTTCCTGAAATTTTTGCCAGTATATTTACCGTAAGTAGCTTTGATCTTTCCTGAATCGAGATACCAAGTTTCTGTCTTAAAGCGATGATATTGCAGCGAGAATCGATTACCTGCATTTATCTCAAGGATCTTTAATGCATATTTGTCTGTCACAACTAGCCAAATCTCTCTTCCCCATGGCTTTTTTACGATTCTTGGTGTTAGCTTCATTGCAAGAGAAGAATAATTATTTGTTATATAAACTATTCGATTTTGAGCTTTTATAAGTTTAAGCTTTTGTTGATTAAAGCGTTTATTAAAGATAGCCTAAAAGACTATTACTAGATATTAAATTTCTTCCTTACCAGCCACATAAATGCTGAATCTGGCAGAATTTTCCTCAGCAAAAGAAGAGAGGTAGAGAACTGCCCTGCGTGATACCTTAATTTCCTGGAGTTGTCAGTTGCTGCCTTATAGATAAGCTCTGCAATAACTTTTGGGTCTGTCCTACCTTCAGTTTTTATGCCAGTCAATTGCTTATCAGCAGTTTTCTCATAAAAAGGAATTTTTATCTCTCCAATTTCCATGCCCTTTGCATAGAATTGCGTTTGTATCGTTCCTGGCTCGATTATCTTAACTCTTACAGAGGTATGAATCAGGTTATACCATAATGCTTCGCTTACTGCTTCAATCGAACACTTTGTTGCGCAATAGTAGCCATAATGAGGAAACACAGCTTTTCCTGCGATGCTTGAAATATTGATTAGGGTGCCAGAATTCCTTTCTCTCATCCTTGGCAGAAACTCTTTTATCACATTCACTGCACCGAAGAAATTAGTCTCAAACTGGTCTCTTATCTGTTTTTCTGAGCATGTCTCAATCGCTCCTATCAATGCATATCCTGCATTATTGACCAAGACATCAATGTTGCCAAATTTCTCTTCTGCTTTTTTTCTTGCATTTAAGATTTCCTTTTTATTTGTAACATCTAATTTCAGAACCAATACATTCTCTGGCCAGTTAAATTCCTTTGCTTTAGAAGGATCTCTCATGGTTGCAACTACATTCCAGGCTTTTTTTGCAAATAATTCTACTGTAGATTTACCGATGCCTGATGATGCGCCTGTGATGAGTATTGTTTTCATTGTGGGACTTTTTATATATGATTCTCTTACTTAATATCCTGATTTATGCTTTTTTAATTTTCTCATATTATGCTTTTTTCTTTAGTGCCATTATCAGTGATTCCAAAACTGCTAATACACCTAGTGAATAGATCGAATAGAATACAAGAGTTGTAAATCCTCGCAGCAATCCGTTTATCACTACAATATACAGCATCACTGCAGTCACTTTTCCAAGAGAAGTATGCATCGCTATAAATTCCCTGTGCCTGAGTAAGTTAACTGCCTGGAGCAGTAAAAAAAGACTTATAAGGATAACTATCCACCATACTTTGTCTGCAAAGAAATCTTTTTCCAGGAAATAAAGCCAAGGCACCAATGACAAGTAGATCAGATAGTCTGCAAAACTGTCAAGCTTAACACCAAACTTTGATGATTGCTTGAATCTTCTTGCAACATAGCCGTCGATTGCATCTGTAATCCCTGCAATTATGAACAGGAGAGTGAATGCCTGCTTGTTGTTGTAATATGCAAGGTAATACATGAAAGGCAAGAGCAGGATCCTTAGTAAAGTAATCTGGTTTGCAGCCTTTTTGAAGTTTTTGATTATATTAGTATACTTTGCCTTAGTATTTGCCATTTTAAGGCATAAAGAACAACATTTATATATTTGTTCGGTTTTTTTAAAGCTATGATACCAGACAATACTGCTTGTTGCTGTTGAATTCTTTCATTTTGATAAGTTTAGTTACATTGATTTCCACTATCTTTTAATTGTTTTTTGATAAACTTTTTAACTGATACTCATTAACAACGACAATATATATTAAACATTTACAAGGTGATTACATGAAAAAGATTGCAAATAATGTCTTAGACCTCATCGGCAACACGCCTTTAATTAGATTGAATAATTTAATTGATGCAGATAAACAGCAAAAAGATAATGCTACTACTGACAAGAATAATCCTAGCAATAATAACAACAATACTGATAACAATAATATCCGCATCAACATATTTGCAAAGCTTGAGTTCAATAACCCAGGTGGCAGTGTCAAGGACAGGACTGCATTATTCATGATAAGAGATGCAGAAAAAGCTGGTAAATTAATGCAAGGATATACGATAATCGAGCCTACAGCTGGCAATACAGGCATTGGCCTAGCTGTTGTTGCTTCACAGCTCGGATATAAAGTCATATTTACTGTACCAGAAAGATTCAGCATCGAAAAACAGCAGCTGATGAAAGCACTTGGTGCTCAAATTATTAACACACCAACAGAATTTGGCATGGAAGGTGCAATAGAAAAAGCCAATCAGATTCATAGATTGATGCCAGAAAGCTTTATACCACAACAATTTTCAAATCCTAGCAATGCAAGAGCTCATTATGAGACAACAGGAAGAGAAATTTTCGAGCAGCTAGACGGCAAGATAGATTATTTTATTTCTGGAGTTGGTACAGGAGGTACATTTTCAGGTGCAGCTAAATTTTTAAAAGAAAAATTACCATATGTTAAGACATATGTTGTTGAGCCGCAAGGCAGCATAATTGCAGGAAAGCCTGCTGGCAAGCATAAGACAGAAGGCATTGGAGTTGATAATCTTGCTACAAGCAAAAACCTTGTGCAAGAGCTGATCGATGAAGTATTTACGATAGGAGATAAAGATGTGCATGATATGATCAAACTGCTTGGCTCAAAAGAAGGATTGTTTGTTGGTAGTTCAAGCGCAGCTGCTGCAGTCGCTGCTAAGATGGTTGCTGAAAGAGAGCTTGAACAACAAACCAAGACTGGAATTTCAAAAACCATTAATATAGTAACCATTTTTCCAGATAGAGTTGACCGTTATTTGAGCAAAAATATATTAGGAGAGTTTGAAGTGTGGAAGTATTAAACAATGGCGGAAAATAAAATAGATAACAATAAGGCATGGAAATTCGCAACAAACGCTATCCACATAGGCAGCGAAACAGATAAAGAGACAGGCGCAGTAATCACTCCTTTGCATATGAGCACTACTTACTGGCAGGAAGCGCCTGGCAAACATCGCGGCTATGAATATTCTAGAAGCGGAAATCCTACTAGAGCAGCATTAGAAAGAAATCTTGCTGCATTGGAACATGGCAGATTTGGGTTGGCATTTGCCTCTGGCTTGGGAGCAATCGACTGTGTTCTTAGATTATTAAAGCCAGGAGATAAGGTAATTGCCAGCGATGACTTATATGGTGGCAGCAGAAGGATTTTCGTAAAAGCGTATGAGAGATACGGAATTAAATTTGCATATGTAGATGCAACTGATGTCAAGAATATTGAGAAGGAATTAGATGAGACTACAAAGATGATCTGGCTAGAGACACCTACAAACCCATTATTGAGATTGACTGACTTAAAGGCAGTTGCGCAATTAAATAAACTCATGGAACTAAAGTCAAAAAATTCTGGCTATCCCTTGATTGTCGTTGACAACACATTCATGTCTCCGTATTTCCAAAAGCCATTATTGTTAGGCGCAGATATTGTAGTACATAGCACAACGAAATATATCAATGGCCATAGTGATGTTGTTGGAGGTGCTATTATATTAAATGACGAAACAAACTATAAAGAGTTAAAATTTTTCCAGAATGCCATCGGCGCAGTACCTAGCCCATTTGACTGCTGGCTAACTTTGCGCGGCATAAAAACATTAGCTCTTAGGATGGAGCAGCACAATAAGAATGCGCAGAAGATCGCTGAATATTTATCTGCGCACAAGAAAGTAAAGACCGTCAATTACCCTGGCTTAAAATCACATCTCCAGCATGAGCTTGCAAAAAAGCAGATGACAGGATTTGGCGGCATGATTTCAATTGAGTTAAATGGAAGCTTTGAAGATGCTGTAAAGTTTGCAACCAGCTTGAAGTTATTTGCTCTCGGAGAGAGTTTAGGGGGAGTAGAAAGCATAATTGGTCATCCTGCCAGCATGACACATGCATCTGTTCCAAGAGAACATAGATTAAAGATTGGGTTAAGTGATGCTTTGTTGAGATTATCTGTTGGCATCGAGGATGTTGATGATCTGATCAAGGATATTGAGCAAGCACTTGATAAGATATAGAATAAGGAATAAATAAAGATAGTTGCATAAAATAAATAGATATTTGATAATAGGTGAACCATTTGTTTGAAGACATAAAAGCAATCTACAGAAATGATCCAGCTGCACATGGCTTGGAAGTCTTGATATATCCATGCTTAAGAGCCATTGTTGTCCATAGGTATATAAGCAATCCTCTCTATAAGCTAGGCGTGCCATTCATACCAAGATTGATCTCTGAGTTCATGAAATTCATAACTTTGATAGAAATTCATCCTGGTGCAAGAATAGGTAAAGGTTTTTTTGCAGACCATGGGCATGGGATAGTTATTGGAGAGACTGCAGAGATTGGAAGAAATTGCGTCTTGTTCCATAATGTAACATTAGGCGGCACTGGAAAGCATGCAGGCAAAAGGCATCCTACGATAGGCAATAATGTTTTGATAGGCACAGCTGCTACCTTGCTTGGCCCAATCTATGTCGGCAATAATGTGAAGATCGGAGCAGAAACATTTATAATTAATCATGATGTACCAGACCATGCGACAG
Organism: Candidatus Woesearchaeota archaeon; assembly: GCA_018302185.1. Taxonomy (GTDB): domain Archaea; phylum Nanobdellota; class Nanobdellia; order Woesearchaeales; family UBA10200; genus UBA10200. Next base: position 5,463 of record JAGVZX010000110.1, on the reverse strand, counting down.
TTGTTGGAACGCCTGGAAGGATCGTTAAATTAGAAGGGAAGAAAGTTGACCTTACTCTGCAGCCAAGCAAAAGGAAGCATGAGTAGAAAGGAGATTGAATAAATTTTAGTTAATAATTAAAATAACAATAATTAGATATTGGAGATTAAAAATGTTGGAAACCCTAGGGCTTTGGTCAGATGTTAGAAGCAGACTAAGAGAAGATAATTACGATGAAGCTCTTAGCATGGTTGAGCGAAGAATAGGAGATAGAATGCCTTATTCAGTAGTAAAACTATTTGAAGGAAGAACCAAGAAACTTAAGAAAAGACCTGATCCACTTGAAACTATTAGTGCGTTAGAAAAGATAGTGCAGATGGATAAGGTAAATGGCCATGAACCAAGACCATCTAGTTTATTTTTCTTAGGTTTAGGTTATAATTGGATGGGAATGTTTGAAGAGAGCATTGACCGTCTGGAAAGATTGAGAGCATCTACAGGTGGAGGACTTACTGCACGCTTCCAAAGACAAGTTGCTGCTGAAATATTGGTTGAAATTTATATGGTTACTGATAAGCAAAAAGCATTAGAAGTAGCAAGAGAATTGTATAGTAAAGCTTCTTGGCATGAGCGTAGAGATTTATCATGTCTTTTAATTAAGGCATTGGTAAGCAATGGACTATATGATGAAGCTATTGAGCTTTACCAAAAAGATAAGCATAATGGTTCAGAGGGACTAAGGGCATTGATCGGTCTTGCTTATATTGATGGTGCACAAAATTATGATGCAGCAAGAGCATATCTTGGTTCAGCGCAAACAGATATTAACACAGTATTGTTCAATTGGATACAAGATCCTATTATTGACCACAATTTAGCTGAAGGGTTGTGCTGTTTACCTTATGCTTCCGGAAGAGCAATAAGTGTTTTATATGAAAGAATTATAAAGAGAATTTCAAACCCGATTAGTGATGGTCATCCTAATAAATTTAAAAAAATCCTAAGGCATACAATTCAAGAAGGACTTGAAAAAGGTCACTTTGATAGTGTTATTAACACACCCTTCTTTGAGAACTACTGTAATGCAATTGGAGGGATTGATTTGACACCATATAGAGAAGCAGTTGCTGCAGGCGGCAACAGTAGAGGCAGGTGAACCATATGCTGAAAGTATTTAACACATTGAGAAGAAAGCTTGAGGAATTCAAGCCATTGGAGAAAAATAAGGTAAAGATGTATAATTGCGGCCCTACGGTTTATAACTTCGCTCACATCGGAAACTTCAGGGCTTATGTATGCAGCGACATACTTAGAAGATACCTTGAATATTCTGGATATGATGTATTTCAGGTCATGAATCTGACTGATGTAGATGATAAAACCATAAGAGATTCACAAAAAGAGGGAATTGGATTAATCGAATTTACAGAGAGATACAACAAAGCATTCTTTGAGGACATTGAAACTCTTAACCTAAAGCGCGCAAAAGTATTTCCAAAAGCTACTGAGCACATTAAAGAGATGATTGAATTAATAAAAAAGCTGGAGAAGAACGGGCACACTTACATCCAAGATGGAAGCGTTTATTTCAAGATCTCTTCATTCAAAAATTATGGAAAGCTTGCAGGATTAAATTTTAAGGCAGATGAATTGCAAGCTGGTTCAAGAGTAAAAGCAGATGAATATGAGAAAGAAAATGCGCAGGATTTTGCATTATGGAAAGCATGGGATCCAAATGATGGAGATGTGTTCTGGGAGACTGAGTATGGCAAAGGAAGGCCTGGCTGGCACATCGAATGCTCTGCAATGTCAGGCAAATATTTGGGAGAAAGCTTTGATATCCATACAGGAGGAATAGATCTGATATTCCCTCATCATACTAATGAGATTGCCCAAAGCGAAGGCGCATTTGGCAAAAACTTTGTGAATTACTGGCTGCATAATGAGTACATGATGGTCGAAGGCAAAAAGATGAGCAAGCGCTTCAATAATTTCTATACTTTGAGAGATGTTTTGGCAATGGGTTATTCACCAAAAGCTGTTCGTTATCTTTTATTGTCTACAAACTACAGGCAGCCTTTGAATTTTACTTTTGATGGACTGAAAGCTGCGCAGCAATCAGTTGACAGGATGTTTGAATTTTTGGATAAATTAGAGATGTTTGTGAATGCAAAAAATGAAAGCAATGATAAAAAAAGCAGCAAAAAATATACAGAAGACAGCAACAAAAAAGTCATTGCATTAATTACAAAAGTAAATCAAGATTTTGAAAAGGAGATGGACAATGACCTTAACACTTCAGGAGCGCTAGCTGCAATATTTGATTTTATGAGAGAGATCAATGCATTGATGCTGGAACAGAATCTTAGCTCAGAAGATGCAGACAGATGTGTGATGGCAATAAAAGAATTTGATGAAGTTCTTGGTGTTTTAGAAAGAGAGAAGGAATCATTGGACAAAGAAATTGAAGCTTTGATAGAGCAAAGAGAAGCTGCGAGAAAGAAAAAAGACTTCAAGGCAGCAGACAAGATAAGGGACGACCTTAAGGCAAAAGGCATTCTTCTGGATGATACTCCACTGGGAGTCAAGTGGAGAAAGGGATAGTTGAGAAAGCTTTATAACCTAATTAGTTATACATTATTTTCTATGCAACCAAAATATTTCATGCTGACAGCAAAAGCTGAGAATAATAGTAATAGCAATCAAAATAACCAACCAATTACCTTTGCGAACATCTACACCGATTTCAAGAAATTGAAAGATGCATATTTTGTTTTCAAGGCAAAGCAGCAGAAAAAAGAGCTTGCGATAAATGAGCTAAAGACTTTTGTGCTGATGCCTGTCGAGAAAGGCGAAGATTTAGTTATAGCAAACGTAAATGGTGTATGGCATGCATGCATAGGACCAAAGCAGCAGTTGAAGGACGTTAAAGAGCATGTTCTTGATAATGTTGAGCTTGTTAAGGTTGCTGCAAGCGAGATAATGGTGAAAGAGTGATGAATAATATCTTTATGCAACCTATGTATCTCTCATCCACAAGTTTTATATAATTATTCGGATACAAGCTATCCCATGGACAGAGAGCATAAGCACCATCTCATCTACGCAATCATCTTATTGTTGGCAGTCAGCGCACTATTATCTGTAAATTATTACACCTCAACCAGATTAAAGGAAGATTACAGCAATAAGCTTGGAATTCTTCAGGATGCATTGGCTGCAAATGCAAGAAGCTATAATGAAAAGCTGAGTTTAGTGAATGACAATCTTAACACAAAAATAACAGAATTGAATTCTGCTTTAGATAACCAAAATATCTTATTCAACAACATGGTCTCTGGCTTGAAAAAAGAAAATCAGGAAAAGCTACAAGCAGTTCTCAAGCAGTTCTAGAATTAGTCAAGAAAACTGAGCAAGACAGCAACCTAAAATTGGATGAATTAAAGTCAAACTTGGAAGGCCAGATTAGCGATGTCCAGGTAAAAAGCTCTGATTTTTCTGCAATAATTGATAAGGTGCTTCCATCAGTAGTCAGCGTTTTGACAGACAAAGGCCAAGGCTCTGGCGCATTCATAAGAGACGATGGCTACATAATAACAAACGACCATGTTATAAGCACAGCAAAGACTATAAAAGTTCTGGCGCATGATAATTATCTGTACACTGCAAAATTAATAGGCAGAGAGCCAACAAGCGATGTTGCAGTGCTGAAGATAAGCAGCAACAACTATTCTAAGCTAAGGTTTGAAGATTATTCAAACGTAAAGCAGGGCGAGAAGGTAATTGCATTAGGAAATCCTGGAGGCTATTCATTCACTGTTACAGAAGGCATTGTAAGCGCAGTCAACAGGAAAGCGTCTAATGGGATGCTATACACGCAGACAGATGTGCCAATAAATCCAGGCAATTCTGGAGGGCCTTTGGTCAATACTGCAGGAAGGATTGTTGGGATTAATAACTATAAGATATCAGGCTTTGAAGGCATCGGATTTGCGCTTAATCCAGATACTGCTGATGAAGTGAGCAGCGAGATAATAAGGCAAGGTGGATGATATAACATACGTTGAAAAAAATAGGGATTTGCATTAAAAATCGGTTTATTTAGAAAAGCTTATATATTTGAAGTGTTTACTAATTAGTAAACAACTGTTTACTTTTTCGGAACAATGAATAAGACAAGATTGCCAAAAACAGAGAAAGCATTAGAAAGAGCCTATCTAGCATGTGAAAGCAAGAAAAAATTGAGGAAAATAGACAATAACACTTTCTCAGATTATGTTATAAGAAGCCAAAAAGACATTGCATCAGCAGATAATGACTTTAAGAATGAGGATTATTATTGGGCAAGAATAAAAGCATATCAAGCATTGTTTCATATGCTCAACGCATTATTGGTCAAAAACTTAGGATATTATTCCAAAGACCATAGCTGCATCTTAACAGCATTGCTAAAAAGGAATATAATCACTGATGAGATTGCTTCCAAGCTGCACTTGATCATTGAAGATGTAAGCAAAGATAATCCTGCAGACAGTGCAATAACCTCAGAAGATGCAATACAGGACATAGATGATTTTAGGATACAAAGAAATTTTGCATTATATAAGCCAAAGGCATGGGAAGAGGTCACAAAGAAAGATATTGAATCTGAATTGGAAAAAATAAAGAATAATATCAGGATTCTGGCAGGCTTATTATGAGCATCACAAAACTATTGCCGTTGAGCAAAGGAAAATTAGATGTGCTGTTTGAGATATATGCAGAAGGGCAGGATTATCTGAGGAACATATCCAGAAAACTAAAGATGAACCCTTCTCAAAGTTTTAGGATTTTAAATTCCTTGTATAAAGCTAAAATTGTAGTTAAAAAAGAGATAGGCAATGAGATACAATATTCTATGAGCAAAGATTATGATTCTGAACCAGTCATAATTGTTCTCGAAGAATACCATCTTTATAAAATCGTCGACAGGTCTGATGCCCTAAAAGCAGTGCTTGCCTTAATTTTCAGCAATAAGAAGCTGTTTAATAGCAGCGATAAGATATATTTATTTGGCTCTTATGTTACCGGCAACGCAACCAAAAACAGTGACATTGATTTGTTGTTTGTGAATGAGGATAACAAATTAGTCGGCAAAGCATGCAGAGAGATGTCAGTAGTTTCAGGAGTTACAATCAATCCGCTTATCTACACTAAAAAAAAGTTTAAAGATGAGTTAAAAAAAGGAGAAGCATTGTTAAGCTCGATCGTCAATAATGTTAAGAACAGGGCGATTGTGAAATAAACAATATTTTTTCAACTACTTTCATTTCTTATGCACAATCTCTATATAATCCTGAGTAATATAGACCTCTATCTTGTGCTTATCACAGAAATCAACCGCTTCTTTTTGATGAACCTCAATAATATTCTGCACATCGCAATGCGCACAGTGCTTTTGCTTGCATGACTTGCAGTCTTTAAGCAAAGAATCGTCCTCAACAT
>JAGVZX010000025.1 GCA_018302185.1 Candidatus Woesearchaeota archaeon | reverse complement strand
ATATTGATCTTAACGCCCCATAAACGATCTGTCTTTGGAGGATGAGCTCTTCTACCACCAACCGTATTAGGAGCCATTGCACCGACCCAATGCATCTGTGCGCCGCGCCTGTTCATTATCTTTCTAGGGGTTCTGCCGATACCTTTACCATATGCGCCTCGGTAGTTTCTTCTTCTTCTGGAAAGCTTTGCGCTGTGGCGCATACCAGCTTCTATTGAAGAACCATACGGCTGCCTTTTATGAGTCTGGATAGCTAAAACTGCCCTATGGATCAGATCAGACCTTACAGGTTCAGTGAACTGTACAGGCAGATTCATCTTGCCTTTTTCTGCTCCGCTTGAGTCGAATATTTTTAGTTCCATTTTATACCTTGAAAATTGTTGTTTTGTATTTTGTGATTTTTTGTTCGTTATTTTTTTGAGTTTTGATTTTTTATAATTTTTTTTATGAATATTTTTTCCCTGCTTATTTGCTTATGAACTGGATATTTGCAGGATCTTTCTGGATAGCTTTATTTGGCCGAGTTGCATCTGTCATCCTGATCAATCTTTTTGATGCTCCACCAATACAACCCTTGAGCAATAAATATGATGATTTAACATTACCATATCTTACAAATCCGGCGCTTGTGTTTATCTCTTCTGGCTTTGTGGAAATCTTAACAACCCATTTATTGAATTCTGTCCTTGTCTGAAAGCCTGTCTGTCCTGCATGAGGAACACGATACATGATATGACCTTGAGCTTTCCATGCACCTAAACTGCCTGGTCCTCTTTTTGTCTTTTCTGATTTATGCTGCCTGACACGAACACCAAAACGCTTAACTGGGCCTTGGAAACCTTTACCTTTAGTAACAGAATGAATATCAACCTGCTGACCTTCTTTGAACACATTATTGATAGAAATCTCTTTGCCAAGATTTTCAGATGCATATTTTAGCTTTTCTTCTTTTTGGCCGCCTAAAGCTACCTCAAAGATCTCTGGCTTTTTCTTGCCGATGGCAGAAAGCTTTGGCTGAGTGTAAACAACAAGCTTTAAGTCATCAAATTCTTTTACATCCTCGAGCTTTTTTGATGGCTCTTTTTTTGATAGAAATATTGAACGAGCAAGATCCTTGTCAAGTTTTGAATAGAAAACATCTGTGATGACTTTTTGGCCGTATGGAGAATTTTTATAGAATCTGGCAGCTGCGACCTTCAGCGGAGGGCATTCGATAATTGTTACAGGACAGAAAATGTCCTCGCCTTTTGTCATTGAAGTTGATTTGGCATCAGTATATAATATATGCGTCATGCCGACTTTATAACCTGCAAATCCCAATGGCTTGATATCCTTAACATTTGCTGCCCAATATTTAACAGCTGGATAGATTCGTTTAGCCCTGGATCTAGGCCAATACTGCATGCTTCCCCTGTTCGGCCATCGGATGTGTGCCATTTTTTGTTTTTATGTTTTTTATTTGATGAACTGTATAATATTAAATTATTGATAATACAATATGATATGATATTACCAATAAGCAAAAGCACATAGCAAAGAGCATGAATCAGTCTCTTTGAATCTGAGCTTTAGCTTTATCTTAAAAAAGCCTATTTATGAAATGCCTTATAGAAACAGTAATTAAACTGTACTGGAAAGGCAATTCTTTTCAGGCTCGTTTATATACAAGTGTTTAAGCCATGCTTAAACACTAAACACCTTTTGATACTATGTGCATAAGAATTAGCACTTGTTTATAAAGGTTATGTATTTTTATTCTCGAGGGAAGATACAAGAAATAAAGGAGAAAGAAGAAGAATTATATCTTGATTTAAATATATGCTTCATTATTAATATAGTGATTATAAAAACTTTTAAATAGTATCTAATAATCTCAATAGTATGACACCTGACTTTTTGATCCCTTTTGTGACAATAACACTTGCTGAGCTCGGTGATAAGACGATGCTGGCGATGATTGCCCTGTCTTCCAGGCATAAGAAAGCTCATTTCAGGTTATTCTTAGGCTCATTCTTTGGCGTCTTGCTTGTAGACGGGCTAGCGATATTGACAGGAGCTTATCTGCTGACATTTCTGCCGATCAAGGTAATAAAGATTATAGCAGGGTTATTATTTGTAGGTTTTGGAATTTATACATTATTCTTTCAAAAAGTTGAAAACGTAAAAGTGCATGACGGCAATGCATTTCTTGCTGCTTTTTCACTGATGTTCATGACTGAGCTTGCTGATAAGACACAGATCGCTGCTGCATTATTTGCAACAGAATACAACCCATGGCTGGTTTTAGTAAGCACAGTTTTAGGAATAAGCTTAGTGACTGGACTTGCTATTTTTATAGGAAAGAATATCAATAAATACATTAAGCCGAAAACTGTCAATATTGTTTCAGGTATAATATTCATAGTAGTAGGAATAGCTAGTTTCTTGTTTTCTTACTGAATTAGATTAATTGTGTAACAAGGTTAGTTCTATTATCCGTAATGTTATGTACTTGTGACAAAAGCTTTATATACTTCTTTATACTTACATAGAATATAGTTATTAACTTACATAAGATAAATAAGTTCTGGTAAAAATAGAAATCTTTATATACTTACATAAGATTAAGTTCTATACTTACATAAGATTAGATAAATAGATTGGTTTAGAAGTGAATTAACAATTATAGAGGGAGATAAGAAAAGTAGGCAGTATACTTACAAATAGTATTAAATTGTACTTACATATAGTGTGATAGATTGAAAGAAACTAACAAAAAACCTGAAATTGTGCAGGAGAGTCTTAATCCTGATAGTTTAAAGACTGCAAAAACAAGCAAAGCGATAGCTGATATTGAGAAGAATTTTGCAAAGCTGAAAGATGAAAATTTCAGCTATGAAGAGATGCTTGATATCTTCAACAGGATAATAAGCAAAAGCTTTGCTTCTGAAGAGATTATTCTTCCTGCCTCAGTCTTTGATAATTCTATATTAAGCTCGCTTGAGATCATAGTAAAGTATCTGCATGAGAATTTAGGATTGAAATTTTCTAAGATCGCTAAATTGATAGGCAGAAACAATATTGCTCTTGCCAACAGTTACCGTATTGCTGTCAGGAAACATCCTTCCAAAATTATTGTCAAGCCTTCTGTGTTTGTTATTCCATGTTCAATTCTTAAAAATCGTGAACTGAGTGTCCTGGAAAATATTTCTTATCATCTCAAAAACAATTACAAGCTGACATACCATGATGTTGCTGTTTTGTTAAGGAAGAATGACAGGACCATATGGACAGTATATCAGAGGGCAGTGAGGAAGTTAGCTGCCGATAATGATTCTGGGATTGAAAATTTGACTGATGATAGAAGCGATGTTAATTTAGCGAACAATAAAGGTGCTAAATGAAAGAATATTCCCTAAAACAGGAAATTGAAAAACATAGAAACAAGATAAAAGAGATAGATGAGAGAATAAGATTCCTAGAAAAGAATAAGCAGGAGGTCGTTAAGCACCTGAGCAACAATGCAAGAGCCAGATGGCTTGGAAGCTATATAAAAAGAGTTGGAGCGTATGAGAAAGAGAGAGAGCAAGAGAAGAGAAGGATACAACAGCTTGAAGATTATCCTTGGGAGATAGAGAATGCAGGCAGAGAAGCTGGTGCAGAGAAACAGGTAAGCAGAAGTAAAAATGTTAGTACAGGCAAAGATGTTATCAATGCTAATATTAGCGAGAGCGTAACAAATAATATCAAAGAAGATTCACACGATGCTTCAAATGCATTTGCCATAACTAACATCATGATAATACTATTGATGGCAGCAATTATATTCAATCCTTTGCTGCTTCAGTTCCTTGGTAATGGAGAGATCACTGGATTAAGCATCGCTGATAATACTTATACTGAAACTGTCTACAAATTATATGTTGAGAATGCAGCAGAGAATATCGCATTAAATCATACGCCATTATCATTGAAGATATCTGGAACAGTATTAGGCTCTGGCTCTGCAAGAGTGTATCTTGTTACTGAGAATAGAAGCCAGATATTGGATACAGCTTTTGTTGATCAAGAAGGCAATCTTGGCACTTTAAGTGCGAATAGTAGCAGAGAAGCAAATACTACATTGACATTCAACAACCTTTGCATTGAGACATGCGCATTAGATAATTTTACAGGCAAAAACTTAATGCTTGAGATTGAGGTGGAGAATGCTACACTGTATGTAACAAAGCTGACTTATAAGGTAGATTTGCAGGAAATAATTTCTTTGGAGATTAATATTACAAACTTAACAGATATAAATTTAACCACTATAATAAATGAAAGCTCTGCAATAAATGAGAGTGTTATTGGTGAAAACATCTCAGGTAATTTGTCTGCAGCAAATGTTTCCTTTGACAACGAAATAAATTTAACAAAGGAAATCAGGAAATTAAGCCTGAAAGTCAAAGACAGGCAGAAACAGGATAATGCTAACTACACTGTTTCGGTAAGAGATGGGAAATACCAGCTTAATATCACTAAGATAAAAAAAGCAAAGCAGCCACAGGGAAGATTTACAATATTATTTGAAGAATCTGCTGATTTTAAGCCAGCTGCTAATATTGAGATAAACGGATTAAGGACTTTGGAGCAAAACATAACTGCAGTCATTGATACTATTGTGCCTAAATTAAATGATAAGAAAGAGAATGCTATAAGGACAGAAGTCGCTGCTGTTAATTCTTTAGAAATGGATAATGCGACTATTAGGCTACCAAAGAATTCTGTTAATGATAAGATAAATGCAATACTATCATGCGCTGAGTTTGATGTTGAGAACTTTAGCTGCAGCAGCTGGGAGAAGACAGACATTCCTTTTAGTGATAATGGCGATGGAACAATAACCTTTACAGTCAATCACTTTTCTGGCTATGCAGGCGCTTCTATCTCAATAATCAATGTCCAAAGCTACCCTATTGTTGGAGGCAACTGGACTGTAAGATTTACTACAAATGGAACAGCTGATCTGGTCATTACTGCTATAGATGAAACGACGTTTGGCAGTGGCTTGCCTGATGACTTAAAGTTCCTTGAATTAGCTTGTAATAATACACCAATCAATTATACATTTAACGGCACATCTGCTATCTCTTATAATTATTCATGCGAAAGTGAAGGATTTGAATCTAGCAGAGTATTTACTTCTGGAAAGCATGATCTAGAGTTTAGATTTGGTGATGATGTTGAATATGCGCATAATCTAGCTGCAAATGCAACACAATGCGGGGATGTAAATGCATCGCTGACTTTGACGCAGAATCTTCAGATCAATGGGACATGCTTCCAGGTAAATGCTTCAAACATTGTCTTAGACTGCGCTGGATATACTATAACTGGAAATAGTTCTGGCTATGGAGTAAATCTTACTAATGTTGACAATGTGACAGTGAAGAACTGCAAGCTGATTAATTTTAGTAATGGTATTTATGCTTATTCGACTGGCGCTGGAAAAGGAAATCACACCTTAAAGGATAATGTGATTAACATTACAGTAAATTATGGCACAGGAATTTATCTCGAGAATACAACAATTAACAACGTATATAATAACACTATAGGAACTTATGGATCATCTAGTTATGCTATTTTCCTAAGCAAGGCAAATAATACTAATATTTCAGCAAATACCTTAATCACTGATGCTGCATCTTCAACTTATGGAATATATATGGAATCTAATTCATATAACAATACAATAGATGCGAATACAATAAGAACAACGAGATATGGTAATGGGATAGATATATGGAGATCAACTAATAATAAAATAATAAATAATAATATAAATGTTACAGGTCTTGGATCTGATGCTATACGTTTTGGTACTTCTGCCCACAATAACCAGGTTATAAACAATATAATAACTACACTGTCACCAGGCTCAGAAGGTATATACATAACTGACTCTAACTACTTAAATTTAACACTGAACAACATAACAACCTTAAATGCAAGTAGCATAATAATAGATGGTTCAAGTATCTCAAATTTTAATCACACTATTGATGGATCAAATACAGCTGATGGAAAGCCCATTCTATATTATTTTAATCAAAGCAACCTGGAAATAAAGCACAATTCAAGCCTTGGACAGTTAATTGTTGCATATTCAAATAACATTACTATAAAAAATATCACTATCGAAAATGCAGACGGCATTCTTTTAGGGTTTACTGATAATTCTACAATAATCAGCAGTAGCCTAACCAATATGTCTGGATATGGCATATATCTATCTAATTCCAGAACAAATAATATAAGTTATAATTCTATGACTAGAGTAGTTAAAGACGGTGGTTATGGAATATGGCTAACCTCAAATTCAAATGGAAATACTATAGATAGTAATAATATTACTACATCTGAAAAAAATGTATCCGGTTCCTTTATTTATGCTAATAGTGGGAGTTACTTAACAATTGAAAGAAATAGAATAATTCTGGGAGGAGATTGTTCTGGTAACACTTGGGGAATTTATTTAGGTACAAACTCTTATGATCTTGTAAACAGTAATTTTATAAATTTTACTGGAAAATGTTCAAGTGGAATTTTAGATGGCATATTTAGTAATATAACAAATAATATAATAATATCAAGTCCTAGTGGCAATACTCGTGGTATATCTCTAGGTTATCAACAAAACAGTGTATTCAATAATACAATTTCTGGCGGATTTTCTTCCGGAATATATGCTGAGGGAGCAAACAGTAATATAACAAAAAACAGCATTAATTTTATTAGAGGTTTTGGAATATATGCAGATGCAAATAATTTCCTTATCAGTCAAAATGACATTAATGCAGATGAAAATAATTTTAAAGGCATATATTTAGATTATGATACAACATCAGTAACAATAATTGACAATAACATCAATACTTCTGGAACTAGTTCACCTGGCATACACTTAGTAGGTACTAATTTAAACAATAATTTAACTAATAATATCATAAGAACAACAAATGCTTCTTCCTACGGAATACAAATAGAGGGTTCTTCACATAGCAATACCATAACTAATGGGTTTATAAATGCTTCAAATTCTTCAGATGTATTTTTAAAGAATTCTTTCTCAAACAACACATTGATAAATGTAACTTTCAACAAAAGTGACATTGGCTTTAACTCTGCAACTGACACTTCTTCCATAACTATGAAATATTATCTTGATGTAACCGTTAACACCAGCTCAGGAACTCCATTCCAAAATGCTAATGTCACTACTTATAATATCTCTAATATAATCGTGAATTCTCAGCTGACTAATTCAGCTGGTCAGATAAATAGATTGACTTTGACTGAATTCGAGCAAAATGCAACTAGGATAATATATCACACGCCGCACACTATCAACACAAGCTTTTCAGGATATGCTACAAACTCTACAACAATAAATTTAACTCTGACAACCAGCACTGCTTTTACTGTCCTGATGACAACATCTGGCTGCGGAACAATAACTGAATCAACTGCACTTATAAATAGCATCAATGTTAACGGAACATGCTTCCAGATACATGCAAACAATATTGTGCTGGATTGCGGTGGATATACGATAACAGGGAATTCTTCTGGATATGGCGTTAATCTTACTAATGTGGATAATGTGACTGTGAAGAACTGCAAGTTAATTAATTTTTCCAATGGTGTTTATGCAACCGGAAACGGCAATCATACGATAAGGGATAATGTGATCAATACAAGCGTTGCGAGCGGTATTGGGATCTATTTTGAGACTCCAGATATTAATACCATATTTAATAATACAATAAATACAATTGGAAACTCTGCTTATGGTATAAGAATGGATACCTCATCTAATAAAAACAACATAAGTAGAAATACTATAACTACATCTGGCACTAGTGGATTTGCTATTCAATTAGTTGGTTCATCTGATATTAATATAACATATAACACTATAAAAACAACCGGCGAGACTGCAGGAGATGGAATCTTTTTCAGTAGCGTATCAAATAGCTTTATACAAAATAATTTTATAAATACATCTGGAGGTAGTGGGTATGGAATTATTTTAAGTGGCTCTGACAACAATATTGTTATTGTAGGAAATAATATCTCTGTTTATGGAAATAGCTTTGATGGGATTTATGTTTCAGGATCCAATAATATCAATATAACAGATAATATAATACTAACAAAGGGAACAAGTAATCACGGTATTTATATATTATCAAGCTCACAAAAAGTAAACATAACAAGAACTTCTGTCACTGCAACAAATACTGCTGCAAGAGCTATAAGAATTGCAGATTCATCAAATACATATATACAAGATAGCTATATAAATGCAACACAAGATAATGACATATTCATAGAGAATTCTGGTGCAACTAATAGTTTAGTTAACGTCACCTTCAACAAATCAGATATCGGCTTTAATTCAGCAACAGACACATCTTCCATAACTGTGAAATATTATGCAGATGTCATTGTAAATACAAGCGCAGGAACTGCATTGCAGAATGCTAATGTAACAACATACAATGTATCTAACATAATTGTAGATTCGCAATTAACTAGTGCTACTGGGCTGATTAATAGGCTGACATTGACTGAATTCGAGCAAAATGCAACGAGGATAATATATCACACACCACATACTATTAACACAAGCTTTTCAGGCCATGTTACGAATTCGACCATAGTTAATTTAACTGTAACTAGCAGCACTTCGTTTACTGTCTTGATGACATCTGGCTGCGGAACAATAACTCAGTCAACTGCACTTATAAATAGCATCAATGTTAACGGAACATGCTTCACTATCGGCGCGAATAATATTGTGCTTGACTGCGCTGGATATACAATTACAGGAAATTCTTCTGGCTATGGAGTTAATATAACAAACAGAGAGAATGTGACGGTTAAGAATTGTAAGTTGATTAATTTTACATATCCTATTTATGCTGAGAGTGCCCATAACTCTACATACACGAATAATACAATAGTTGCAACTGCCATCTCTGATGGCATGACGTTGCCATCTGGTATGTTTTTAAGCAATTCAAATCACACTAATGTTTCATACAACAACATCACTCCTGAATCATTAGATACAGGAGTTGGAATATTGGTATCTAAATCAATTCCAATTACCATCTATGCTAATACTATAAAAACAAAAGGTGCTTTTGGTCATGCTGTATTCCTCTCAGGAGTAAATGCAACAATAGTTTCTAATAACATTACATCTACCAGCTCAGATAGTTATGGGGTTGGAATATTTAGCCCTTCAGATTATTGTATAATATATAACAATAATATCTTGATAACCGGAAACACAAGTTATGGAATATACCTAAATTCAAATGACTGTAATTTGTCTTCAAACATTGTCACAGTAAGAGCTGATTTGTCTCAAGGAATACGTTTTGGCACTGCAAATAACAATAATGTACAAAGTAACACTATATTAACAGACAGCAATGGTTCTCATGGCATCTATTTAAGTGATGCCAGCTCAAATAACCTCACTGCAAACTCCATAACTACACTAAATACTACTTCATATGGCTTTTTTATAGCATCAAGCTATAGCAACCTGATTATAGATAATACAATAAATTCCACAAACTCAACAGACATCTTCTTAGTGACTGCTGCCTCAAACAACACACTAATCAACGTCACCTTCAACAAAAGCGATATCGGTTTCGACTCAGCAACAGACACCTCTTCCATAACAGTAAAATATTACGCAGATATGACAGTAAGCAAAGCTCAAGGCAATGCTCTGCAGAATGCAAACGTCACTACATATAATGTCTCGAACCTGATTGTGGATTCGCAGCTAACGAATGCAAGTGGACAGATTAATAGATTAACATTAACAGAATTTGAGCAGAATGCAACCAGGAAATTATACCATACGCCGCATACTATTAATGCAAGCGCTTCTGGCTATGCTACATCTTCAGTATCTATTAACTTGACTGCTACAAGCAGCACTTCTGTGACTTTAGGTTTAATGATTTCACTATATAATTGCACAACCATCTCTTCTTCATCAATATTAACTACAAATATAAATGCCAACGGCACATGCTTCCAGGTAAATGCTTCAAACATTGTTTTAGACTGCGCCAGATACACGATAACTGGCAATGACTCTGGCTATGGTGTGAACCTTACGGATGTTGATAATGTGACTGTAAAGAACTGTGTGCTAAATAATTTTACATTCGGTATTTATGCTTATGCAACTAACGCCGGAAAAGGAAACCACACTATAAGGGATAATGTGATCAATACGAGTTATAATGGTATTGGGATTTATCTAAGCAGTATAGACAGAAATACGCTCTTTAACAACACAGGGATATATTCAGATTATAATTCTTATTCCATTGAACTTGCCAGCTCATCTAATAACAATATTACAGGCAATACATTAGCATCGAATAGCTATGTTATCTGGTTGCAAACTAGCTCATCCAATAATAATATAACAGGCAATACGCTTACTTCAATTAACACCGGCGGTATTTCTTTGGGTAGCAGCATTAATAATAACATAATAAGCAATAATACTATAACAGGAAATGCTTCTAATGGTGCAGGAATTCTTGTTTCAAGTTCTGCAAGCAATAATCAGCTGCTGAACAATACAATTGATATTTTAGCAAGAGGCAGCTATGGATATGGGATAGATCTAGAACAATCTGGCCAAAATACAATATTTGGAAATACTATAACTACTTCAGGAGAAAATTCATATGGCGTGTATCTAAATACAGCAACCTACATAAACCTCACATCAAACACTATCAGGACCACTAATAAAACAAGCCTGTA
>JAGVZX010000024.1 GCA_018302185.1 Candidatus Woesearchaeota archaeon | reverse complement strand
AAGGTGAAAGCTGCCAAATTTGTTTACATCTATAATTGTTGCATGAATCAGGTTGCTTGACTCTTCTTTTAAACTTGCTTCATCATAAGGTGCTTTAATTAATTCTTCCTCTTTTAATTCTGGGCCAAATTTTTTGATATTAACCCCCTTTAGAAGGTGTGCAGCTGCCGGAGCAAATACGTCTCTGCCATGGAAGATTGGAGAAACAGGAAGGTTCATGTATTTTTGGTTAGTTATCTGCACGATCTTTTTTATTCCATTGAGGAATCTAGTTGCAGGCAGCAGTACTCCATTATCTGGGCCGATCAAGTAATCTCCTCTTGTTGTCTGTATTATTATTCCGCGCCTTTCAGTTCCAACGCCAGGATCAATCACGCAAATATGGCAGCCAATAGGGAGATCGTAAACTGTCTCAAGAGCTCTTGCTCCTGTAATCAGGTCAAAATCAGGGATGCCGTGCATCAGGTCAATCACCTTAGCATCAGGACAGAGCTTTATGATGGTACCATGCATTACTCCAATTCCTCGTGTCTGCACACCAAAGTCTGTTGTCAGGCTTACGATCTTTTGCTTTTTTAATAGATTGAACATGGAAATAAGCAATAGTATGTTAGTATATATAGCTTACGTCTTTGGGCTAAAAATCAGATTAAAAACATAAAACATTTAAACAAATAAATTATTACTATTATAAAATACTCAAAATAAGTTGGTAGATAATTGTTATCAAATCAAATCTTAAAAAGGTATAATCTTAAAAGAGGGTGAAATCATGGCAAAAAAAGGTGTTAAAAGCTTATTCTATATGTTAATAGCATTATTGATGATAATTTCTTTAGTTGCAATCTCAGAAGCCAGATCTTTGCTGAGGGAAGACCTTAAAATAAAGCATCTCTATTTAGGAGATTATGGGGTTGTGTATCCTTATGAGGATTCTTTGACTGGGTTAGTTGTTGTCGAGAATCTTGCAAAAAGCGATCTTGATGATTTACGTATTTCTCTAACTATCGAAGAGCTTGACCTGTTTACAAGAAGCGATCTTTTTGACTTAGATGAAGTAAATGACCTCAATGACCATAGAAGAGGTGTCTATCTGTTCTTAGATCTGCCTAAGGATGTTCCTGCAGGAGAATACCTTGTGAAAATAGTGGTTGAGAATGATGATGTCAAAAGGACATTCTACAGGCCTGTATGGATACTGAGATAAAAGATTATCTATTCTCGACTCGCTTTAATCTTAAAGATTAATTCGCGATAACAGTAAACCTTAAGCTGGAAGTCGCAGTATCCCCATACTTATTCGTGCACTTGATGTCATACTCATATTCTTCGAAATTATTTAAATTGCTTAATCTTGCAGAGAATACACTTTCATCGGCATCTGTCTGCTGCAGTGAGTAATAATTCGATGAGCCAGATTTCCTGTAAGAGCATCTTATGCTATCTTGCTCTGCATTTCCGTCTACCTTTACAATAATCTTAGGAGAAACTGTATCTGCCTGCGTATCTGGAAGAACACTTGCTATCTCTAAGCCAGATGATCTTCTCAATAGATATTCAAAGCTTTCTTTTGCGATGTTTCTCTTTATCTCTTCATTTAATACTTGTTCAGAAATATTTTTATCTCGGCATTTTATATAATAAGTTGTGGAATTGGCTGGCAACGCAATGGTTTTTGCGCAGATGAATGGCTCTGTGAAATTAAGGTTAAGGTAATCTATAACTTCTATTGGCGCATCTGAATTTTGAGGAGTTGTGTTGTAAGAATCTTTCGCTTCACAAGAAAATTCTTCTACTATCTTGTCAAATTCTGCTTCTTTATCTAAAATCTTGCAGACTGGCATTGCACTTATCCCAAACCTTAGCTCTATGTCCTTATCAAGGTTGAATAATAAGAGATTCTTGCTATTTTTGCTCTTTAATGCATTTATATCTGGCAATAGTGCATAATAGCTGGCAAAATTTACAGATTCGTCAACAATTATATGGTTATTATCTTTATTATTCTTATTTATCCTTAAGTTCTCTTCTGTGAGATTAGGCTGACTATAGTTGATCGCAAGCAAGAACTCTGCTATCTGTAAAGGCTTGTCTGAGCATCTGATAAAATATTTTTCTGCAAATGGAAGTGTTATGATACATTCATAGCTGCCAGCTGCTACACCTGTCACATCATATTCAGAAGTTGGGCATGTAAACCTGTATTCCATATTCTTAAAATCTAAGTCCATAGTGCTGGCTTTGCATTCAGCAGGCTCGTTGACATAAATTTTCAGAGGAAAAACTTCAAAATCTCTTGCAAGGATCGAGTTATTTCTTGGAGCAGTATCTAAAATAACAGGCGCTTGTACGTCATCTAAGCTTGATCTGATATTAAATCTTATAAAAAACTCATCACTATTAGTGTTTCCAAACTTATCATTGCATCTGATGAAGAGGTGATAATTTCCCTGCTTAAACTCATCCAAAAGCTTCAATGCAGCAAGATTATTTCTCTTGTTGGCAAATCCAGGAAGCTTTGAAAGATCAGCCAAACTGCTTAAGTTGTTTGCTTTAAAGAAATTCTCAGGAAGCTCTATCTTTGTCGGCAATCTGATGCTTATGTTGTGGCTTGTTTTGTATGCAGTGTCTCCAAACCAGGTTGCAGGCAATAGGTTAAAGTCTGATTCAGGAAGGTAAGTCATCTTGCAGATGCTCTCTTCGCTTGTGGTGATACCAAAGCTTATCAATTCATGCGGCAATATCTCTGGCTCGATCGCAAAGCCTTTAAACCAAGGGCTTGCCTCTGGCCCAAAATCTGCTTTTTTATATGCATAGTTTTCAGGAAGAGCTGTGTCATCTGGCTCGATTGTAGGAGGAACAAGATCAATATTATGAGGAGAGCTGCACTGTGGGATTCCTCTATTATACGTAAACCTGCATTCCTTGCCAAGGCTCTTGCATTTATATTCTGAGCAGACCTTGCCTGAACTTGAATCTTTAGTGCAGTAACTGCATTTATCTGTGTTTTGTGGAGCCTGCCATAGATCACATCTGCTTAATGCAGGGCGCTTTGCATCTTCACTCTTATATCTCTCAAACAGTTCTGCCTTATATGTGTTTAGATTCTTTAAGGTGTTTGCAATCTCTTCTGCAGCAGGGTAGTTTGCGCTTTGCCTGAATATTTCCTGTTCAGATGCAAGCAATGGCTGGGAAATTGTTTCAATAGGAAGTTTTATCACTGAATCTTCTGCGTTATTTATCAGATTATTTTCAAGAAACACATACTCTTGCTCACTTCCATCTGTATTATAAAATCCAAATCTTGTTATTTCATTAGCAATGTTCCTGTAGTTGCCGCAGTCTCCTGCACCATAGCATAATGCTGCAGTTGAATCTATCCATGCATTGTTTGTCTTTAATCCGAGAAATTCTGTCTTTTGGCTTGCAGTGTTACATACTTTTGATTGTGCAGGATCATTTTCCCAGAATTTTAATCCAGGGCTTACATAAGGAAGGCATTTTCTCTCTGTATTTAGGTAATCTTTCCAGATGCAATCTCTTGCATTTATGTCTTCGCAGCATTGCTTATCTTTGCATTGCAAGCAATCCTGCCAACGGTTTTTCCTGCATGCTGCTTTTGTGATGTTCTCTTGAGGGGTTAAAGAATTTTCAGTAATTAAAGTATTCTCTGTGCAAAGTTCCTCTCTAAAGTCGCGGCATTCCTCAACAAGAATCTCTCCATTTATGCATGTGTTAAGATAATGCCTGCTGCCTACATAATCATAAGCCTTTCCTGCAATTGCATCATAACCGCACCATGATGAGCCATGGCTCTTGACAGAGTTCTTGTATGTGCAGGTTTTTGTCAATTGAGTAAGATTCTTGTAATCAGATCTTGGATTGCATGTGCAGCTCTCTTCTGCAGAATATTCTCCATGCTTATCTTTGCATGCTTGCTCTTCTGTGTTCTTAAAACAAGTGTTTGCAATACTGCAGCAGCCTAAGTTAGGTTCCAGGTTTGGATATGGTTTTCCTGGAGCGCTTATCCCTTTTATCGCAAACTGAAAAATAAACTGCGCATTCTTTTTGCCAAATAACGGATTACTTTGTGACTTATCTTTCTTATCAAACCTTAACTGGTAGATGGTATCTGGATATGGCTTGTGCTTTTCAATTATTACCTGAGCATTATTTTTTTGCATCCAAGCATCCTTGTCAAAGTATGTGTTTGCTGCTTCTTCATTTACTATATCTATGGCAAGATCATATAATCTTCCTAATGGCGTGTTTGTTTTGTATAACCACTGGTCTAATGAGAGTGTAACTTCCTTTTTGTCAGGAGAGCTGATCTTGAGAGGATAATAAAGCTTAAAGCTAGCATCATCTTTAGCAATTGTTGTCTCAATCTTCAGCTTGCTTTGATTATATTCAACAACATAGCCTTTGCTTTCAAATTCCTTTATGTTTAGACAATGAAGAAAGTTCAGGTAGATGTTTGCATTCAGCTCATCTTCCATCTGTTGCTTTGTCAGGATATTCTGCACACATCCTTTGCCTTCTTGCTGCTTGCAAAGAACATTTATCCTATCTGTAAAAAAGTTTGGATCAGGATTGTATTCCACAAAATCCCTGAAATCTGCCAAAACACCGCCTTGCCTTGCTATCTTTAATATCGGAGAATCTTCTTTGTTTCTTCCATCAACTGCATCTTTCAGGCAGAAGTTAACGTAAGCATTCAAGGAATCATACTGTGCCTGCAATGATGTTCCTGTGTAAATATGCGGCTTTAATGTTCCTTCAACATAGAGCTCCTGAAGATAAATAGCCAGCATCAGGCTTAGAAACACTATCATACCTAGGATTATGACAACAGTTACTTGGGATCTCTTATTTAGCATCAATCAAACCTCTTTTTTATATCAGATATCCTTATTAATATCTGCTATATATTATATTTACTATTCTTTTTCGTTAATAAAACTTTTGTTAATTTGATTGCATCAGCTGAGGCAAAT
This sequence comes from Candidatus Woesearchaeota archaeon, assembly GCA_018302185.1. GTDB lineage: Archaea > Nanobdellota > Nanobdellia > Woesearchaeales > UBA10200 > UBA10200. The sequence goes on along the minus strand of JAGVZX010000024.1, from coordinate 9,071 downwards.
ATTTATATAACAACTATCCTAATGGTATATTATGCCAGAAAAAAAAGATAAGAAAGAAATCATGCAGGACATTAAAGCTTCAGATGAGCAGTATCTTGATTCTAAAACACTGGAAAAAGTGATGGCTAAGCCATTAAAGCCAGCCATTGACTTGGCTATGCACAAGTTTCTTGGTGTCACTATAGATGAGCTTAACAAGGATATCTCTGACAAGATCGAAACAAAGCCATTGATACAGTTTGATATAAATACTATGCTTTCTTTCAAGGCAGCAAAAAAGCTTTTCAAGAAGCAGTTTTTCACAAAGCTGATACAGACGCATTATGGGAATGTCTCTGAAGTTGCTGATGTCACTAAAGTTGACAGGAGAAGCATACATCGCGCAGTAAATGAGCTTGGGATCGAGATCAAGAAATTGAGGAAAGAGCTTCTTATGCCTAATTATTATACTAAGGAAGCGGTTGATACTATATTAAGAGGAACATTAGATGCGTACAAGCAGATAATCCATCCTGGCAAACTAGAGGAGATGTACAAGAATGTTTCGACAGTGAGCGAAGATATACTTAAGTCATTGCCTGTTAAAGACCTTACATGGAAGGAAGCAGAGCATGAGTTTGAGAAAGAGTTCCTGCGCAAAGCTCTGTTGCAGCACAATGGAAATATATCTAAGACTGCTAAGAAAATAAAGATAAGGTATGAGACATTGATCAGGAAGATGAAGAAGTTGGGGGTTAGATAAGAAATTAACTGAAAAAATATTCTAAGAAATACTTTGTCTATCTTATCTCCTCAAATTTGCCTGTTTTTGTGTTCTTTGTTACATTGTCTGCATTAAAATATCTTCCGTTCATCGCGATGTAGACGCCGTGCGGCAATGATTGTGCAAAAGAAATTGCGCTTCCAAGATTAAACAATCCATCAGAGCTTCCAAAGATATATGGCACCATCGCGCCCGTTAAGACTATAGTTTTGTTCTTTATGTTCTTGTTCAGAAATCTGGCAGTATCTTCCATGGTTCCAGTGCCATGCGTTATCACAATCTTGTCTTCTTCAGATTTTTTGCAATTTTCTAGAATCAATTGCCTGTCTGCAGTTGTCATATGTAAGCTGTCAATGAGCATCAATGTCCTTATGTTGACTTTTATCTCGCATCTGCCTTGCTTGAGAATGTTCTGTAGGTGTGTCTCTTTGAAAACTAGCTTTTCCTCTATCTCATCGTATTCCTTATCAAATGTTCCGCCAGTGACTAGGATCTTAATGGTCATATTCAGAATTATCCTCTTTTACGAGCATTGCGCTTCCAATAACACTTTCTTATTCAACACTTTTGTTGCATTGAGAATCTCTACACCTAAAAGCTTTCCCTTGTCATCAAAATCAAGGATGATGTTCTCATTCAATTCAATTGTCTTCTTTGCTTCACCCTCTTTTAGAGGCTGATCTAGATAGATGTACGCTGCATCAACTTCCTTATCATATTCGAGTTTCATAGTTTACATAACGGTGATTATCTTTATATAATTTTCTATTTCAATGAACTTAATCCTTACAGCCCTATGCTTTACGATGCCAGCAGCTTCTTTTGTGCCGTCAAAAGATTTTTTGATATACATCGCATGACTTAGAATGTGCTCTATCTCCAGCTCAGTCATCCCTCTCTGCCTCATCCTCTTTTTAGCATGATCAGAATAGATTATCTGCATAATAGATCAATCAAATGATATTTAGTATTTAATATTTGCCTAATACTGTGCAATATCCTCAGTCCTTGGCTTTGTAATTTTTATATAATCAGCAGTTTTTAATGCCATCGAAAGGTTTAATCTTGCAGCGTTGAAAAAAATCTCTTCGTTCTTCAATAAAATTGGGTCAACGATCAGCTGCAGTTCAGGATGAAAAGAGAACGGAAGAATAGTTCCAGAGACAGAGCCAGCAAGCTTCTCTGCAGTTTCCTGCGCAGCAAATGAAACGTAAATCGCTGAAAATAGATTCTTTATTTTCTCTAGATCCACCTTTGCATCTCCTGGAACAACTGCTAAGATGTATTTTTTATCTTTCTTTGTAAGCTTTACCATAATCACAATGCATTTTGCTGCTTCTGATAGCTTGTTGCCGCGCATAGGGCTGACTATTTCAGTTCGTCCTTCTGGGGGGTGGTTTATTAATCTGTAATCTGCGCTGTTCCTGTTCAATAGTTCGATCAGCTGCTTGTATGTGTTTTCTGTCATATGGATTCACCTTTTCTGATTATTTATCTTATCTACAATTTTTTATATATCATCAGGAAATAATTTCTATCAGCCTTGTTTCCAGATTTCCAATCTTATCTTGGTCGGTCATTTTCTATGCCTTTATTCTGACACTGCTTTAGCTTTAATCTCTTCAATCTGTTTTTGTGTCAGCATACCTCTGTCAATGGCTTCTTTCTCAAAATTCGTAGTCACGTCAACCTTAAAATTTCTGAGGAGCTCTTCACAAGCTATGGCTGTTTCGTAATTTTCGCCACTCCTTTTATCGATTCTTTTCTTTGAGATGATGTCAATAGCTTTTCTATAACAAAATACAGCCTGATCTAATCCATCTCTGGATCCTAAGCTATAAAATGCATTTTTGCCAAGAACATACCATGTTCCTTCATCTGCAAGAGATAAATCAATAACGTGTAAGAGAGTTTTTTTTGCTTCAGGATATCTCTTAAGCTTGTTTAAGGCAGATGCTTTCATATTATAGGCATCTGTTCTGGTAGGCTCTAACCTAACTGCCTCATCAAAACTGGCAATAGCTTCTTCATATCTCTTTAATTCTGTTAAAACATAGCCTTTATGGTGATGGAAATCCGGATTATCAGGATAATATCCTATTGCAATCTCAATATCCTCCAGAGCTTCATCAAATCGTTTATTGGCAAAATAACATGCTGACCTTATCTCATGATATCCTGCAATCTTGACAGGATCTTCAGTCCAAGATGCAAAGTCTCCAAAATAAGACAAGACACTCATATGAAAAAATATAGGCTCTTCACCAGGTATTTTCTCATATTTAAGCTTTAGTATGTCATGCGGATCATTAGGCAGAAGCTTTGACCTCCATCTATCAGCATTTTGGATATGGTTGATCAATCTCATCTCTGGAGGAAGCCTTTCTCTTGCCTCATCTATCCAGGCAAAGACCTTTGCAGCATAACCAAGATGAGCAACCCTAACTTCATGTATCAGGGTTTCAGCTGCTCTCTTAACATTAAGGAGTGCCTGATCTACTAAGCAGTCTATACTCTTATTGAATTCATGGATCTCGTCAGTCATTTTTATTGCTCCTTTAAATTCTTGATTTTACTGTTAACTTTTATGTTCCAAAAATTCATCAACTTCTTTTTTTGTGAGGATGCCTTTTTGCACAGCTTCTTTAGCATAATCTCTAGTCACTTCTTTGCCTAATTCCCTTAATCCGCGAGCAGCAAGTACTGCGCCAATATACCTTTCTCTTTCGCCAATCTTATCATTATCTATGTCTGCCAGAACAAGATCATATTTTGCATTAGCTTCTTTAGGTTTGCCTGATAATCTTAGTGCATCGCCTATTGCTGCATGGATTTGGATAATTTTTGGATCTAGCTTGATCGCTTTCTTATAATCTGCAATAGCCTTATCATGTCTGCCAAGCTTATGGAATGCAGTGCCTCGATTGATATAATTTGCTGCGATTTTGGGCTCGAAACCAATTGCTTTTGTAAGAACATTAACAGCATCGCTGTATTCAGATAGCTTGGTAAGTACAAATCCAAGCTCACAGTATGCAATTGTATTTTCAGGATCCAGGATAATTGCTTTTGTTAAGTCAACTTTAGCTTTCTTAAATCTGCCTAACTCAGCGTATGCAACTCCTCTATAATATAAAGTCTTGGGATTACCAGGATCTGATTTTAGGGATCTGGTAAAATCCGCTAGGGCTTTTTTGGGTTTATCAAGGTAGCGATATGCAACTCCTCTCCAATTCAGAACATTTGATTCATCTGGATCTAATCTTAAAGCTCGGGTAAAATCTTCTATGGATCCGGTATAATCTTTAAGACGAAATTTTAGTACTCCTTTCCAGACATAAGCTGTTGGATTTTTTTTATCTGCTTCAATAACCTGATCAAGCAAAGACTCTGCTGCCTTTACATGGGCATCTTTAACTCTGCCTTTTGAGCCTTCAACTGCATTAATATTCTCTCTTGCCTGTTTTAATAATAAGTCAATTGTCATTTTTATCTCCTCAAAAACTGTTTATTCTCTTGGAGTTCAAGTCTTATATTAATATTTTCTTGATTAAATTATTCCTATAGGAATATGTTGCTTTTTGTAATTTTTATTTATTTATTTCTATTTTCTATTTCTTGTCAAAATGCCACGATTCAATGCCTGCATTGCGAATTTTTGTGATGTGCTTTTTTCTGGATTAATACCTAATTTATCAAGTTCATTCTCAGCTGTTATCGCTGCAACATAATCTTCTTTAGTGCGCTGCTCTATTGGCTTGTTTTGAATCAATCTCAGCACATGATTAAAATTGTTTTTTGCTTCGCTTTTGTTGTCTAATTTCAGCATTGCAGTTGCAAGCAATGAGTAAGCTTGCGGAGAAGGATCTATCTTGATAGCTTCTGAGCAGATGTCTATAGATTTTTTTAAGTTTGTCTTGTCACTTTCTTCTTCAGCTATCTCCAGCAATAGCATCGCTCTCAATAAAAGTTCTTCTGTGTCCATAGTCTCACTTCTTTTCAAGCATCCTATCCTTAATATTTTCATCAAACTCTCCAACATGGTTTTTGTACATATATTCTCTTAGCATCCTATAGTCATATCCTTTTTCTGGATCCCATGCTAATGCCAGGCATCTTGAGAGCTTGACTGGCAATGTTGAGCCTGTGGTGTTGCCTCCTGATACAGCACCTGCAAGAAGAGCCATTGTCCCTGATTCATACGGGCTGTCAACTCTGCCATCCTGCATCGGAGAGCCAAGAATTAAAGGATATCTCATCCCATGCAAAACTTTTATCGCATCAACATGCGTTGCTTCATCTTCCCACATCTTTACGTCACGTACATTGCCTGCACCATATGTTAACACTATCGTTGCCAAAGAAAATGGATCCTTTGCTTTATGCAACAGAGATTCAGCAGCACCAAACGGATTGATGTGCTCAACTGTCATACCATCACGAAATTCACTTCTTACATGTAAATTCTTTTTTTCTATGTATGGTTTTCTCTTCTCGACATTTCTGGAGGGCTTAACATCTCCGTCTTCATATCTGCCTAACTCATGCTGTTTTGGTCCGTCAAATGCGTCATAGCCTTTATCTTTAACTTTGAATACATGCAGCCCATCCCTGAGGACATCATAAAATGCAAGATGGCATCCGCTCAAATCTTCGCAAGCAGCAGATAAGCTGAACATAAGATTCTTGATAGCATCTTCGCCCCATGAGCCAACAGGCTTTTGTGCAGCTGCGCCTATTACAGGCTTTCCGATATTTGGAAATACAAAGTTAAGGCCAGAAAGAAGGTAATCCATGGTATCTGTTCCGCCTGCTACGACAAAGCCATCAAAGTGATCATATAATAATTCTATTGCATTAGCAATACTCATCCAATGGGGCCATCTGCCATTAGTAGAGTCTATAGGTTTCTCGTGTGCCTCCATAGTATAGGACCAAAATACGCTGTTTTGTTGATCTATTTGTATGCAGGCGTGCCATCTGATCTCGCACATGATCAGGAAGATCAGAAGTATCTCTGAATCTTTTTACAGCTGCTGCCATCCTTTCATGCCTTAGGTTTGAGATTGCAATCTTTTGCTCTAGGTTTGGTATTACTAAGCGACCATCTCTTACCAGATCAAGCATAGTTGCGGTTTCTATGATGCTAGAATCTAAGTCATCTAGTGCAATTGTCTGAGACATCATTTTTTTTCTCCCCCAGGGTCCATGTAGCTTTTTACAAGCTTTGGCAGATCATCAATCCCTCGCTGTCTGCAGGCATCATCCTGATATTTTAGGATCCTTTTGCTGCTAGGAAGTATCTTTAAAGCAAGATTTGCATTAAGTATAATTTCTCCATATCCTTCAAATGCAGAATATAAGCGCAGCATCTCTAAGTAGGCTTTCTCTATAATGCCTAGCATATTGTTTGGGTCATTAGGACTCTTGAACTCATCAAGTGCAGCTTCACATCTATTGTCTCGCCAAAGCCCAAGTTTAGCGAATATTTTGGCCATCTCATATGCTGCATAAGCTTCTGCATTTTCTGGGTCATCTGTTTTCAATCGTCCAATGGCTTCATCAATCACATCATCAAGCAGTTCATCTGCATCAAGTATAAGCTTATCTTTACCCTTGCTTGCTTTGCTTTTTATGGCAGCATTTATCTTTTTTCCTGCTCGTCTTAATAACGAATCAAGTGTCATTTTTCATTGCCCCATAAAAACATTAAATCTAATCTGTTATCTAGAACTATCCCCTAATAATAATCTATTACATTGTCCTAATATATTAAATCTTTGCCAGAAAATTTTACGAAAAAGAGAAAAATTTAAATAAAAAGACCTATTATGTAAAATATTATGGAAAATATGCAGGTTAAGCTTGATGCTAAAGACAGGAAGATACTTTCAGAGCTGGATATGGGTGCAAGGCAGCCTTTTTCAATGATTGCAAAAAAAGTAAAACTTTCAAGGGAAGTTGTAAACTACAGGATAAAGCAGCTGGAGAAGAGGGGAATAATTGAAGGGTATTATACAGTGATAGACATAACCAAGCTTGGAATGATCTACTGCAGGGTGTTTCTCAAATACAGGCAGATAACAAAGGAAAAAGAGAAAGAGCTTATGGATTACTACAGGAAATCTCCTCCAATAACTTGGGTAGCATTACTTCAGGGAAGATGGGATGTTGGCATTATATTTACTGTGAAAAGCATAGAAGAATTTGAGGCAGCATATGATGAGCTGCTGAATAATTTCGGCAATTATCTTCAGAATCCTTACATAAGCATAGCTTTCAAGATATATCATTTTCCTAACACTTATCTTTACAATACAGAGGAAAGAAAAACTGTCGTATTAGGCCAGAAAAGTGAAACTCTTCCTAAGATAGATGATGTTGACAAAGCTTTGCTTAACATCATTTCCAATAATGCAAATGAATCCCTAATAAATCTCTCAAAAAAATTATCATCAACACCAAAAATAATAAGCTACAGGCTCAAAAGGCTTGTGAAAGAAAAAGTCATACTTGCATTCAGGGCAAAGATCAATACTGCATTATTTGGGTATGACCATCATAAGGTATATCTTAATCTCCAGAAAATGTCAAAGACAGATACTGCTAAAATAATATCTTACCTTGAAAACCAGCCTAATGTCATCTATATTACCAAGCCGATGGGAACCTTCAATCTCGAGTTTGAGATAATGATAAAAGGCAGTAATAAGTTGTTTGAATTCATGAAAGAATTTTTATATCATTTTTCTGATATTGTAACTAATTACGAGACAATATTATATTACTCTGAGCCGATGCTGCATTACTTATCCTCTCTTAAGCAGGAATAAGTTTACTTCATAATTATTTATCTATTCAATTCTATTAATTAAATTATATCTATTTATTTTTCTTATCCATTAAATCTAGTGTTCTCTACCAAGTACAGCTTCACGCCATCTTTTGGCTTTGCTGAATCAGGGAAAGATTCTATTACTCTAAAGCCATGCCTTTCAAGCATCTCCCCAAATTGCTCCGTTGAATATTTGTAGGATCTTATGCCGCATATCCTATCTCCTTTACTAAAATTGAAATAATCTGTGCTTACAGCTTCCTTTAGCTCAAAATAAGGCACAATGACTTTTACATTCCTAAATGACTCTCCATATTCTTTGCTCCAATCAACGCTTAATAGCTGTGCTCCAAATGTACATTTCCCATCTAAATCTTGATTTGTCAATCCCCAGTCTCTGCCTATGTGTTTTGTATGCTCTCTCATCTCTGCAGTTTCATATTCGCCAACCATTGCATCCCTGTCTTCTTTATCTTCAGGGTCATGGTATATTCCTAACAAAGCATATCTTGTCTTAATGAAATCAAGGCTTGTGTTAGGCTGCTGGTTGCAGAATGTTGTTCCAAAGAAAGTTGTCAATGAGATCGCATCATTGTTCCTGGAAAGAGAAGCTTGCTCTAATCTGGTAAAATCTGTATTGACTGGATTAAATACAGCATCAGGAATGCCTAATCTTTTTGCTAAATAATCTCTTGCAGCATCTATCCTTCTCTGGTCAATATCAACAAGATTAACATTAGCTGTTTTGTATCCTTCGCTAGCAATCCCTTCAAGCACTGGCTCAAGTTTTTGCTCACCTACACCAAGCTCTGTTATATCAAATTCTCTTTTTCTGCCAGATATCTTATGCAGCTTTCTTACAATCTCTCCAATATGCTTTGTTATAAGATCTAACTCTGTTCCATAATACCTATATGCCTGAAGAGCTTTTTCTTGAACGTCACCATCTGCATGAGGCTCATCTGTTGTTAGGATCAGCTACGAATGATGTTGTACCTTTAACTTTGCTAGGATCTAATAATGCATCTTTAATGAAATCATATTTATTTCCGACTAATAAAGACTGGCCAACTACTGCAGCATAACGCTTTACATTTCCCAACGGATCATCATGCGATAACGGCAATAATGGCATTATGGTTGTGGCTCTCTGTGCAGTTTCAGGATCTTTGCCATGAAGTGTAGAGATTATCTTTGCGTATTCAAGCAAGGCACTAATATCATAATCAAGCGAAGCTCTTGTAAGATCTCCTAATAAAGATAAGCCAGAGCTAAATTCAGGTAACTTTAATGCGCAGAAGCTTCTTAAGTGTCCTTTAACTTCTGCATCACTGCCTTTTAATCCTGCATTTTTTTCTGCCCTGTCTAAAACATATTGCATACGAAATATGCCTGTGACCATATGTTAACAGGCATATTTCGTATGCAATATGTTTTAGACAGGGCAGTTGAAAATGCAGGATTAAAAGGCAG
>JAGVZX010000023.1 GCA_018302185.1 Candidatus Woesearchaeota archaeon | reverse complement strand
TATTATTTTATTCCCCAGAAAGGTTTAAATAGTCTTTTCTCAGTTTAACTTTAAATATGGATTATAATAAAGAATTTAATTTACAGAAAAAAAAATTATCTAGCTATATTTTATGGGATAGATTAAGTTTCTTCTCTTTTACATTAGCAATCATACTAAATTTTTTAATATTTCCGATTATGATTTACTTAGAAAAACGGGGATTAAAAGACTTAGTTCTTCAGTATAAAATATATTCTTATGTTTTTATGGCATTTTTTATTGGACTTACTATATTTAGTCAATTTTCTAGATTTAAAAGTAAATCCTTGGGTTATAGAACCAAAATCTTTTTATTATTATATAATCTCGCAAATTCAAATAACCTAAAGGAACTAAAGAAATATAATAAACTACTTTACAAAGAAAGTTCTTATCTAGAGAAGGATGAAATTAAAGATAAAGATGTTATTTTTGAGTCTAATGAGATGAATTCGAATAAACTTAAAGAAAACCTAAATGTTCTTGCAAAAAAGATTAATTATCTATTAATAAATAATAAACTGAATAAACTTAACAGAAAATCTCTTAAACAGTTTGCTAATTCAATCTACTCTAGACAAAGTTCTATAGTTGAGGAATCGAGTAAGATTATGAAGGGTTATACCTCTATTCTAGAATTTCCAACTAACTGGGATACCTTCAAAAAAATTTGTAGTCATAAAGTAAGTAGGTTTATCTTAATAGAATTAGCTATTGTCATATTGTTGATTTTGATTGGTATATATTTATATAAAGAAATGGGTGTATTATTGGTAGGTTTCTTTACATTAACTGCCGCAAATATATCTATTAATTTTAAATAATTATTCTCGGGAATAAAGTAATATTTAGGATAACCTACTTTATCTGCATAAAATATTTAAAGAAATAGGGATATAAATTAAATAGGTATAACAACAACACTACTTAGTGATGATAGATTTACTATATTAACGGTGAAATTATGTTATGTGAATTATGTGGTAAACAAGGTGAACTGTTTAAGGCAAAAGTTGAGAGTACTGAGCTTACAGTATGTAAAAACTGCAGCAAATACCGCAAAGTATTAGGGCATGCAGATTCTCTCTCTACAAAAAACTCTCAAAAAAGCAAACAGGTTTTACAAGTTTCACAACAACCAGCTATAAACGAGCCAGAAGAGTTTATCCTCTCAAACTATTCAGAATTGATAAGGAAAAAAAGGGAGCAGCTAAAGTTAAATCAAGAAGATTTTGCAAAACTATTGAATGAGAAGCTTTCTATCTTACATAAAATTGAGACAAACAGCTTTGAGATGTCAATCGAACAGGCTAAAAAATTTGAGAAAATCCTACACCTAAAACTGGTCGAATTGTTTAAAGAGCCTGATATGAAGATACTGCATGAAAAAAAAGAAGGATTTACATTAGGAGATTTCATAAAAGTCAAGAAAAGAAACTAGCAGACCATTCGTTTAAATTTTAATCTCTAAAAACAACGGCGGCTGCCGACGAACACTAGCTTAGATCCTCAATAAGTTGCTCCTCCTCTACGCTTAGATAAGTGGTTGCGTCAATAGGTAAATTATCTGAAGTGTTTTTTGTTTGGTCAATGGACGCCATTGCCCGTCGCAACATTAGTGTAGTTAATTGGATTTGTGTTCGTCAGAAATTGGCAGCCGCCGCCATTTTTTAGGCGACTCAGGTGTTATACAAATAATCCCTATTCGTTCTTTTTCCAGATATTATATTGATTTCTCTTAAAATATTCAGGGATAGATATCGCATATATCACCATTATCATTATCCAGAAAGGGAACATAAACATTATCGGGATAAGGTGCCATATGTCAAATTTCTTATCGAATTTATAGATTGCAACTAGGTATAAAGGATAAGATAGTAATGTTGAAAGTATCCCTATGGCGGTTATTATTGTAAGTTCTGTCTGGCCGTTTATTATGCTTATCACCCATCTGATGAAGCCTACTATCGAGAACCATTCAAAAAAAAATTTAAAGACAGGAAAATTTATATAAACACCTTTGGCAATAAAATAGGTAAAATAGCCGCTAAAAATTTGATAAAGAGTGAATACTCCCATGATAACTGCCTGTACATAAGAAAAAAGCAGAATCGGCATGGTATAAACGTCTATCATTGAAGTGTTTGCTCTCATATGCCTTTTTAAGATATCTATCGTGCCGCGTGCAAACCTTAATCTTTGCCTAAAAAAACCTTTTAAGTCTGTCGGCATGTATGTGTCTACTATAGCATCTTCAGCATATCCTATCTGATATCCTTTTCTTATCAACCTTATTGTAATATCAACATCTTCGGCATATCCTTTTGTGCTAAACCCCCCTATCTCAACAAGCGCTTTTTTTCTATATGCGCTTAATGGACCAGGTGTATTTATGTTGGCATTTAATTTTGAGAAGATCAATCTTATAAGAGAATAATAAACCTGTTCTATATGCATCCACATGCCTAACAATCTTTTCCTGTTCTTGACACGGACTACTCCTGAAGCGCCTGCTATGTTATCTCTTGACAATTCCTTTACGATCTCTTTCAGGGAGTCTTTATGTATGCAGCTGTCAGCATCGACGATCGCTATGACATCTCCTTTTGCAATCTTCAATGCTTTGTTTATCGAAGAGCTTTTTCCGCAATGGCTTGTCCTTATAAGGATTACTCCCTTTTTTTTGAACGATGAAACAATCTCGGCAGTCTTGTCTATGCTACCATCATCAACAACCAGGATCTCTTTCCTTCCTTTAAAATCAGCAGAGAGGACTGCATGAAGCGATTGCATTATCACTTTTTCTTCATTATGCGCAGGCATTATCACTGTTATAGATGAAAACATTTCTGTTATCTCAGGCTTTCTTACCTTTAAAAACAACAGGTAATAATATGAAAGAACTATCAATAAGAAAAAAGCAGTAATAATTCCTGCGATATTTTTGGCAGCCAGATAATCAAATAAATTTATCATTTTCCAATTTTGGGGTACAATACCAATGAAGTTTTCTATTGCCGGCAGCTCTCAAAAAGGCTATGCTGTTTACGACAGCCAAAACAATGCCTATTGTCATAGTCGATGCTACTAGGTAAGGAAAATCCTTTATAAGATCACGTTTGTATAATGTTATCAGCCCTATGACTAAGAATCCTGAAGTTATAGCAAACCTGCTAAATAATGTTATAATATCACTGACTGCTATTATCTTAGGGTCGCCTATCACCCAGCCGATCGATCCAAATACTGTCATAGCAACAACAATAGGGGCGATTATATTTCCTAAGGTAACGTAAGTTATCATCAATCTTTGTCTTATTGTTAAACCTTTCTTTAATGTTATGTCAAAAGCATTATCAAAGAACACCCTTACATTTCCGTAACACCATCTCATCTGCTGCTTAATGAACCCTTCAAATGTTTGCGGGACTTCACTTGGCGTCTCAATGTCTAAATAAATAGATTTATATCCTTTTAATAATAACTTAACAGTTAAATCACTATCTTCAGTCAAGCTATTGAGGTTCCAGCCATTCACCTCTTCAAACATAGTCCTTCTAATAGCTCCTGCAGTTCCACAAAAAAATACACAGTTTATCCTATTATTTATCGGCATTATAATCGTATGGTAAACCATCAATGAATATGCAGCAAAACGTGTTATGTAATTCACATCTTTATTATAAATGCCTTGACGCGTTTGGACTAAAGCCACCTTATCATCTGCAAACGGCTTTATTATCTTCTGAAGAAAATCTTTCTTTGGCATCCAGTCAGAGTCAAAAATGACTATAATCTCGCCTTTTGTGATGTCCATGGCATTTTTCAATGCACCTGCCTTAAACCCTTCCCTGTTATCCCTGTGTATATATCTAACAAACCCTTGATTTTTTTCTGCAAATCCGCTTAGAAGCTTTTGTGTAGCATGGTTTGTGCTATCGTCAACAATTATTATCTCATACATCTCGCGTGGATAATCAAACAGCATACAATGCTGTATGCATCTTGCAGCTATAGGGTCATTGTATGTAGGCACCTGCACACTTATAAACGGAAGCTTTTCTAATACTTTAGCTTTAACCTTGCTTTCTTTTCTTATAAATAAATTCAAGGCGCCTAATACTATAAGCAACACTGAAAAAAATATAACTGGGAAAAGTGTCAGGTTGTAGATTGCAAGCGTCAAATCGTATGGTGTCATATTATCTTCCTATTAAAATCTCATAATCTTTTATCGTCCTATTGAATCTATTAAATTTCGGTATGCCCTCGATAGCAGTGAAATCAGTACCGTCTATACCTATATAAAATTTTGGGTTTATGCCTATTATCCCAAAATTCTCAGTCTCTGATATATCTATGGCTGCTGCTTCAAAATCCCTATCTCTCATGCATTCTTCATATCCTTCCGCGGAAATTCCGTGCTTATCCAACAGATAGCTGATATCATCAATAGACTGATTGTAATATAGGTCAAAATAAAATTTAAAATACACCTCTTTTTTTATCTCTCTAATGCATAACAGGCTTTTATAATAAATAAACTTATCTGTGTGTTTTTTTAAGTCATCATTTGTTATAGGCTGTTTAGCATAAAACTTTATAATGCCTTTATCAATATAATTCTCCTTTAATAATGGCAATATGCTCAAAATAAAAAATTTTGAAGAACCTGAGGCAATGTCAAGATATGCCACAAACTTAATCGGTGCATCATCATCCCCAAGAAATGCCATGTCCCTGTGATTTGGAGGCGCATCTGTATAAAAATCATAGATGTAATCTATCTCATTTGAATCTAATTTTTGCTTAATAATCGGCTTTTTTTCCAGCTCTATCTTAAAAAGATAGCCGGCGAAGGCACTAATAAAAATAAGCATGATCACTAAAAATAAAAATAACTTTATTCTCAATCGCCTTAATTCTGGTTTTTTAGGAGCATTATTCATTTTCTGTCTTTTATATCTAGTCTGTCCATAACTCCTCAGCTAGAAATAACCTTCCTTGGTGCATATCATCATTTATTATTACGGCAGGAGTGGCATTGATAGAATAAAATCTTTTCAGGTTTTGTATCATGATATCATCGGAATCAAAATTAATAGGGAACATTATCATCTCTTTTCCGCTCTCAGTAACTCTTTCATGCAACTTATCAAGCTCTTCTCCCTGTGCGACACAGTTGTCACAATCTACCGAGTAAAAATATAGCCCATGAACGATATTAGTATTGCATTCCTCATACTGGTTTTTCGCGAGTATCCATATCCTGATTGATAGCTGTGAGTATTGGTCACGAAGCTTTATATATTCTTCAGAAAGCGCATTCTTCTTCTCATATTCTTCTATCCTATAAGGCAGCTTATCCCAATAATACCCTAATTGATTCACTAATTGTGTCAAAGAGATCCTCAAGAACTCGCATCTCTTCTCAGGAATCAATGTTTTTACAAATGTATCTTCAAACTGCATGCTTTTAAGGTTTGAATCTAAAAAAGAGATATATTCTTTGAGAGCTATAAGGTCTTTCTGTGTCTTCTCTTTAAGTATCTCTATGTTCTGCTCTGTCTCTTTCTTGATGATCTTGTTTGCCAACAGGCCGCTAAATACTCCTGCCATATACAATAGCAAAGAAGCTATCACAACTACCAAAATTACCGCAGACTTAATCTTTAATGATGATCTGTCTTTTTTCATCTAGTTCCTGTTTGATATAGTGTCTTTTTTTATACTTTTTACGGTGTATGTCTTTAATCCGATTACAAACAAAAAAATACACCATATAACGGCTATAGCCTGAAAACCTACGATCCATCCGAACAACAGTAAAGGCGCTATAGAATACATCAGCAGCTTTAACAGTTCGGCATATCTTAATCTTATAAATATCCTGATGATCATACTTAGAAAAAACAGAAGTATTGTTCCGCCAAAAATATAGAAAAATACCAATGATGTTGCTCTTCCGACCAGATAATTGAACACGATGCTATATCTGACATCTATGTCCACTATAAAATCCAGATAAAGTGTCTTTGAGAGCAAAAACATGAGATTAAACAACCCAGTTGCAGCTCCTGCAAATAAAAGCATCTGCATATAATATGAGGTAACTTCTTCCAAAGATTCTTTTTCTAACTCATGAAATGATTGCTTTGGGTCATACAATATCAATATGCACCTATTGACCTGCTTTTTCAGCGTGTTAAACATGGTACTTTTCCCTCAAGATTAATTTACTTATATGTCGATTAAATCTTTCTCTAAAATCGGCGACAATTACTAATTTTTATGAACATGATACTCATCAATCTTATAAATGGCTTCAAACTTAAATATTTAGTTTTTGTGCAGCTTTATTCTATCCTGGATCTATGATCTTTTTAATGAGCAATACAGGATTCTTATAAGCCTTGCTATCATACTTATTCAATCTTTCTCTATAAACATCAAGCTTTTCTATAAATTGCATAATCACACCTTCATCAAACTTATATGCACATTCACCATATCCTGCTTCTTTAACCAATAAAGCATTGATCTTCTGCTCAAAATGGTCAAGGATAGGGAAACAAAGGACAGGCTTTTTAAAGTATAATGCTTCAGTGATCAAACTAAAGCCTCCATTAATTATCACTGCTTTTGCGCCTGCCAAATCCTGTGCAAACTCTTTTTCAGAGAACTTTTTATATGTTATATTCTTATTCTTTTTCCCCTCCTTGTTATAATCTATGTTAGGGACATTATAAATTATAAATCTCTGATTCTTGATACTTTTAATAACATTAATCACCGGCTCAAAATTAGCTGTTTGGTATACTATAACATAATCTTTTATCTGCGGCTTTAGTGGCTTAAATCTATCCCTTATCATCGGCGAACAAAAAATCACATTTTTATTATCATGTCTCTGTAAACAGCCTGTCATCAAGGGCGGCAAAAAAGTAGGGATCAGATAGTAATCTGCAGATGGTATCTTAAATTTAGTCAGAATAATGCTAATAACCTTATCCATTAAGCTAAGCTTCCTATTTATCGGCGTATCTGTAAACAGATGGAAGTTATCTACAACAACAATCTTTTTGCGAAAAAATAACGCATACCATGCTGTAAATGCCTCATAGTCTGTTATAATGATGTCTGGCTGAAATCTGTTCGCCTCTCTTATAAGCTTGATGTTATACCACAAAACATAAGGTGACCTGATGATATTATAAATTATAGTCTTAAATGTATTGACTCTTACCACTATCTTATCTTTTGAATAACTGTATGTCACCGGAAAATTTTTTATCTTTATTGTTTTATATTCATCTTTCAATAAATTATATGCCTTATTGCTGGCAGCAATCAATATATCATAGTCTTTTGACAGCTGCTCGATGATGGCTTTGCTTCTTGTGGCATGGCCATAACCTTCTCCTTCTATCCCGTATAATATTTTTTTTCTTTGCATTTTGTGAAATATCTTAAACCTTGTACCTCTCTATATCTTATCCTCAATTCTTATCATCTATCCCTATCTTAATTTTTCTCTTGCTTTATGCGTTCATATACCAATGAGAATACCCTATCATCAAAATGGTTGTCTTTCAGCTTATGCATGCTGTCCAAAATCCAATGCAATATCAATCCGAGCAAGACTAAAACTATTGACATGTAAAAAAAGCTCAAAATAACCAGAATAATAAAAAACTCAATTGTATGGAAGATCATAAAGCATTTGCCGACACGCTCTTTCTTTCTTGCAGCTTTTATATAATGAGGATATGCTTTGAATCCGTTCCAGGTCTTATGCTTGTACATATACCATAGGTTATGGTCAATATCAACCAAAAATCCGCCGATAAAGCAAAGCAGGCTAAGTGTTCCAAAGAACGGCCATAAAACTATACTTAAGATAATACACGATATAAAATGCTGGTAAGGGTACATAATATCCTTTAGAAATTTATTGTTTTATATATTTATCTTTTATCTAACACTAACTTCTTTCATCACATCTCCCTGCCTTAACAATAGGACAACATCCATGCCTTCAATCACTTTTCCGAATACAGCATACTGTCCGTCTAAGTTAGGGGTTTCAGCCAATGTGATATAGAACTGTGAGCTTGCGCTGTCTGGGTCAGAGCTGCGTGCCATGGCAACAGCACCTAACGTATGCTTTAAGTCCTTGTTTATCTCCAGCTTTATATTTCTCCCAGAATTGCCTGTACCGTCTCCTTTTGGATCTCCTCCTTGTATGACAAATCCAGGAACATAGCGATGGAATTTTAAGCCATTATAAAATCCTGAACTAGCAAGATCAATAAAATTCTTTGCAGTATTAGGCGCTTTATCCTCAAATAATTCAAACATGATCGTACCTTTATTTGTAACGATCTTTGCTATCCTGTTAGGATTATCCTTTACATTTTTTGCAGCCATCTTATCTTCCTCTTCTTTATTTAAATCATCGGTCATTGTATTGTCATCATTTTGTACTTTGATGTTTTCTTTTGGCAGTTTTCCATACTGATCAACAATCTTGCCTGCAGGCCAAACTAGCTTGCCTTCTTTCTCGTCGCAAACATGGTTTCTATTTATATCATTGCAACAGCTGTTATTCTCTTGGTCTATAATTGAAGGTTCTTCACATACTATTTTAGAGCAGCTGGAGATCAATACTGAAATTACAATTAATAAGGACACTAATATGATTTTTGCTGAGTTATTTGAGTTATTTCTCATATTCAATCCCTTTGATACAAGTAATCTTTATTCTAGCATATAACTTATCTACTTATATTAAAATATTTCTTATTTACAAACTTAAATATAAGTATTATGCTTGCTCCTATACTATCTGCTGTCAAATCAAAAATATCAGCTACTCTTCCAGGAACAAAAGACTGGTGAAATTCGTCAGAGATTGCGTATATAGTCGTAATCGTTATAGCTAAAAAATATCTATTTTTATTTATCATTTTGTTATCGGCTATGTTAAAGCACATATGCAGCAATGCTGCTAATATAAAAAATTCAGCAGCATGCAAGATTTTGTCATTAATAGGGATCTTTGTTACTATATCTATACTAGGAATTGATGATAAATAAAAGATTAAAGACATGTAACTAATTACCAACAACCAATAAAATACCTTCTTTCGGATTAATTGTGAGAACATCATCTTCCTAAAACCAATAGCTAAAAAACTAATCTTTCTTACTAACCCCCTAATTTACTATTTTCTTAGCAATTTATTCAGCTCTACAATCGGCTTGTATACCCTTTTTTTCTCTTCTTTATCTAATGTCTCATATTCAGCAGCAACTTTATTGTATAATGCTTTTGCATCTCTAAGCTTGTTTAAGCTGTATAATCCATGAACTTCAAATATCTTTTTCTCTAACTGCAATATCTTAAACAAAGCAATCCTGTCCTTTTTCTTGCTTATATCTTTGTTTTCTTTCCTAAATTCATGCTTATCCTGAGCTGGAGCGTTAATGCTCACTATCTCTTGCTGCTTTTTTATGTCATCCTTAATATCTTCTCTTTTTTCCTTGGATGTTTTTTTATTCTCAATCTCTTTTCTTGGTTTAATAACCGGCTTCTTCTCTAAAACAGGCATCTCTGCCCTCTTCATCCACCTTAATCTATGTTCTTGATATCTTTTTATGCTCTTTTTTCTCAGGTTTTCCATCACATCAATATCTACAGCAATTTTTTGCAAGATCATTGACTTTTGCCGTTCACTTTTTTTTGCAAGCTGCGGCACAGGTGGAAGTGTTTGTATCTGTTGTATGGCATTTTCAACTTTCTGGGTTGTCTGAGATCCTATGGCAATATCAGATTGCTCAGCAATAATCTCTTGTTGCGTCTCAACTTTCGGCATTTCCAACACTTGCTCTGCAGAATATCTTCTATATCCTGCATAGCTTCCTGACAAAACTACGATCAACAAAAGAATTATCTTAGACCAAGAAACAATTATCTGCTGAACCGTAACTAAGCCTTCTTTTAATCCTTGCTTTACACTAGTCTCTATCTTATTTTTATCAACAGCTTCTATCTTTCTAGGCTGCTCTTCTTTTACATCCTTCTTTTCAATATTTTGTTTTTCCTCACTTATTTCTGCTTTTTTCTTATCAGTCTCATTAAGCTTATCAGCAGCTTTACTCTCTGCTTTAATCACTTTAGAAACTATCGCAAAATAGCTGAATCCTGGTGTTTCTGCATTATATCTAACATCATCAGCATCACTCTTTATAACATTTGTAGAAAGCTGTGTCCAAACATTTGAAGCGTATCTTGATAAAACAACATCTGATTCTTTAAATCCATTTGCGTTAAGCCAGTATTTTGTTACCTTAAATGAGATAGTTGCTTTGTTCATATCTGTTGATTTTAAATTCTTTGGCACAATCTCAAGATATTGGTAGACTTTATCTGCAGCAGGCATTACAGTTGGCTTATCTTTTAGGCTTGAAACCTTTATCTCAACATTGGCAAGTGATTTAGCAGCTTCAAACTTGATTTCACTGATGGCAATCTCAGGCTTATCCAGTGTGGCTATAGGAGTAGCTCCTGCTTCTATCTTTGTAAATATATGCGTCTTAACTGCAGCAATATTTTTTTCAGAAGCATCTGCTGCTATAATTGCTGCAGCGCCACCTCCTCCGCCTCCAGAGATGCTTGATGAAGGACTCGGTGAAGATTCAGGATTATTTTCATCAGGATATGTCTGCTCTGCGCTGTAGTTAGATTCAAGATGCGAAGCATCAATAGTCTTGACTGCCCAATAATATGTCTGGTTAGTGATATTCAGATAAACAAAA
>JAGVZX010000022.1 GCA_018302185.1 Candidatus Woesearchaeota archaeon | reverse complement strand
TAAGCACATCTATAAACTCCTCAAATGTTATAGTATCTACTATAGGTTTTTTATTCATGTTAATCGCCTCCTAGAACTCCCAAAATAAGCAAAGTAAAACTAATATATAAACTCTTCCTGTGTTTGTCCAGTGCCTCATGGCAATGTCCAGTGGAAAACTGCAATATAAAAAGATTTAAATACATTTTAGGATATTGCATTTCTTAGGTGCACTAATGATAACAATAGGAAATACCCCTTTGATCAAAGTTGATAAAATTTTCGCAAAACTAGAATGCACTAATCCCTGCGGAAGCATCAAAGATAGGATCGCTAAATATATTATTGATAAGAGTGAAAAAAAAGGAATTCTTCGGAAAGGAATGACTATTGTAGAAGCAACAAGCGGCAACACAGGAATTGCATTGAGCTATTACGGAAGAGAAAAAGGCTACAAAGTGACAATAGTCATGCCAGAGAACATGACAGAAGAAAGGAAGCAGATAATAAAGGATTTTTCTGCAGAATTAATACTGTGCTCTAAGAAAGGCAGCTTTGCAGAAGCAGCTGCAATAAGAGATAAGATTGCGCAGTCTCCTGGATATTTTAATCCCGATCAATTCTCCAATCCATTGAATGTCGAATGCCATTACAAAACAACCGGACAAGAGATTTTGAAGCAGATGAAAAAACATTCAAAAAAGATAGATGCATTTGTCGCTGGTGTAGGCACAGGCGGCACATTAATGGGAGTAGGCAAAGCATTAAAAGAAGTCTTCCCTGATATGAAACTGGTTGCAGTTGAGCCAACAGAATCTGCTGTGATGAGCGGCGGCAAACACGGAGAGCATAAGATTGCAGGCATTGGAGATGGCTTTATACCTGCAATTGTAAAAGATGAAGATGATAATAATCTAAATAATCTTAATTCTAATAAAAATAATGAAAGAATAAGCAAATTAATTGATGAAGTTATCTGTATCTCAAGTAAAGATGCGATAAATGCTGCAAAATACCTTTCAACTCAATACGGCTATTGCGTAGGTGTTTCTTCAGGCGCTAATTTTCTTGCAGCAAAAAAATTAGCTGAAAAAAATAAGACAGTAGTTACAGTGTTTCCAGATGGCTGGATGAAATACGAATCACTAGGATTAAAGCATTGCGGCAATAGCAGCTGCAAATATGAAGGAAATATAATCGCCTCGTTGAAAAAATGCGGATAGTGCATAGGTTAAATAATATAGAGCCGAGGTTATTACCTATACTCAATTTATCGTCGATAATCTTTTAAATAAAATACTATTTTCTCAGTATTATGGATCCATTGCAGGAAGTTTTGGTAAGAGAACAATTGACTAGAGATGTAAGTAATTTAATCGCCTTATTTAATGAAGGTGAAATTAATTTTTATGACACTCTTATAAAAAGAGTAGCCAACCATACAGGCGAAGAACCTTTTACCATTCTTGAAATTGGTTGCGGCTCGGGCTCAGCATTAGAGCAAGCAGTTCGCGACATGAGGTTAAAAAATCAGGGCAAAAAAATACAAGGTATTGGCATAGATCTTAATCCATTGCCAGAAATGATTCCTGCAAGAATACTGACAATCCCTGAACAGTATCCTAGCGGGTTATCGATATTAGATCGAATGTTTTCTCCATGCCCAACAAATCAGCCTTTACCAAAGCCTGTCTCTTATTTTGCTCGAGCTGATGCTAGCGCTTTACCTATTGCAGATAACATGATAGATTTTGGATATTCTGTCTCGACATTGGTTTATGTAGCTGATACACTTAAAACACTTGAAGAATGTTATAAGGCCCTTAAACAGGGAGGCATATTCCTATTGGAGATCTGCAGCAAAGAGATATCAGCATATCCAAGTTTTGAGGAGATATTAGAAAAAACACCAGGTGCTTCTAAGGCGTTTACATATGTTCCAAGCAAGACTGAGCCTAATACTGGATTTTTAATATGCAGAAAAAGCAAGGATGATGGATTTAAAGGGTTCCCTTATGTGACAGTCATGGAACTAAGGCCAGAAGGCGCTAAGCCAGGCACAAGAGAATATTTCCATAGGAATGCTTTCTATCGCAGCAAAACAGCTACTGTTCCAGATGAGAACCTTGAAGCATGTAAAAGATATGCTGAGGAAAAAGGAATGGTAGTGCCAAGAACAGAAGTCAAACCATAAAGACATATAAAATAAGTTAGAAATTTCTCTTCGACGATACTTTTATAAACTTTTAGCTAATTTTACATACTATGCGCGCAGTCTTTATCGAAGTTAAAGCAAAGGTAAAAGAACAGGATTTCCTGTTGCCGAAGAAAGAACTAGATAAGCTTCCGAAAAGCGTCTGCTTTGCAACAACTGTGCAGTTTAAAGCTGGAATAGGAGCAGTAAAAAAGCAGCTTGAAGATTCTGGCAGGGCTTGTGTATTGTTTGAAGGCAGGCATACAAAGCATCCTGGGCAGATGTTAGGCTGTGATGTTGATAAAGATACAGAGATTCCTGCAGAATGCTTTTTATATATGGGAGATGGCATGTTCCATCCAAATGCTTTATTGTTTAATACAACTAAAGATGTTTTCTTGTATAATCCTGTGACAAAAGATTTTAAGAAAGCAGACCGCTCTCTGCTTCAACGCGTAATCAACAGGAGAAAAGCTGCATACAAAAAATATCTTGCAGCAGATAATATAGGCATAATGGTCACAGTCAAGCCAGGGCAACAGCATCTTAAGAAAGCGATGATGATGAAAGAAAGGCTTTCCGAAAAAGGAAAGAATGTTTATGTTTTTGTCTGCGATAATGTTGATTTCAATGAGTTAGAAAATTTTCCTTTTGTTGAAGTCTGGATAAATACAGCCTGCCCAAGGATAGCTTACGAAGATTACTTAAAATTTGCAAAGCCTGTTTTAAATATGGAAGATATATTTGATGATATGAAGTTTTAGAAAAAGATCAGTCAACTTCTTTGCAAAATGACCAATACTCAAAAGAAAGCAACAGAAAGAATATATTTAGGCAGGGTAAAGAATTTCTTTAAGGCAGCAAATGTAGCAGAGATTCTGATTGAAGAGAATGAATTAAAGCTAGGAGATAAGATAGCAATAGAAGGCACAACAACTAAAGCATTTGAGCATAATGTAAACTCAATAATTTTAGATGATAACAAAATTACTAAAGCAGAGAAAGGCTCAGACATTACAATAAAGCTGGATTCTCAGATAAATCCTATTGCAAGAAAGAACGACAAAGTGTTTCTGTTAAGAGAGAAAATTCAAGAGATCATCCATGTATTGCTATATTACAAATATGCCCATATATCTGATCCTGCAAGATTCTGCAAAGACCATCTTGAATTCTGCAAAAAAAATAACATCCTTGGAAGAGTCTATGCTGCAGAGGAAGGCATAAACGGAACAGTCTCTGGCAGCAAGGAGAATATTGAGAAATACAAGCAATTGTTCTGGAATAATGAAGATTATACGCAATTTAGAGAGATAGAATTCAAGGAATCAGTTGCACAAGAGCACC
This sequence comes from Candidatus Woesearchaeota archaeon, assembly GCA_018302185.1. GTDB lineage: Archaea > Nanobdellota > Nanobdellia > Woesearchaeales > UBA10200 > UBA10200. The sequence continues at coordinate 7,693 of JAGVZX010000022.1, read as the reverse complement.
CATTCAAGAAAATATTTGTGAGGAATAGAAAAGAGATTGTCGTCCTAGGCGTGCCAGGAATTGACCCAAGCAGATCTGGCAAACGATTATTTGCAGATGATTTCAAGCAGATCCTTGATAACTTTGACCCTGAGAGATATGTCATAATAGACACAAGAAATGATTATGAAGCAAAATTAGGAAAATTTAAGAACGCTGTAACTTTAGATATGCATAATTTCAGGGATTTCCCTAAAATAACAAAAAGCCTTGAAAAATATAAAGACAAGAAAGTCATAACATATTGTACCGGAGGTATAAGATGCGAGAAAGCAAGTGCATTTCTTCTTAAGCAAGGATTTAAAGATGTCTCACAGTTGGATGGCGGCATTGTCAAGTTTGGAAAAAAATACCCGAAAGGATATTTTGAAGGCTTATGCTATGTATTTGATGAAAGGAGAGCAATCCCATTAGGAGAAGCCAGTGAATCAGGAAAGGATTATAGTGATATAATCTCTAACTGCGAAATCTGCAATAAACAATGTAAGATAATGATCAACTGTTCTTATTCACCATGCAATAAGCAGTTTGTGTGCTGCAATGAGTGCAGGAAAAAACTTAATTCATATTGTTCTGAAGAATGTAAAACAAAAGCTATAAATAAGCAAGCGAATAAAAGAGAGATATTATATAGGGCAATTGATGCATGAATATAAGGAAACGCTTATACTGAGAGATATAAGCATAAAAATTTAATGTGAAAAATGAAATATCATGAAAACTATTATCATCAGAACGACGTCATAAAGCTAGGTAAACTGCTCACTTCAAAGACTGAGATACAGCACATCTTAAGAGCATGGGCAGCAATTAGCTTGGCATTTGCGATCATGCTCTCTGGCACACATTTTTCTGATCTGTTCAGCTTTAACTTTTCGCAAAGATTTCTTTACACATTATTGACTGCGGCAATAACTGTAGGCCTTGGCTTTTTACTGCATGAGCTTGGACATAAGATCGTTGCGCAGCATTACAGATGCTGGGCAGAGTTCAGAGCAGATAACCAGATGCTTGCTTTAGCAGTTATAATGAGCTTTCTAGGATTTATTTTTGCAGCGCCTGGTGCAGTCATGATAGCAGGCAATGTAAATGCAAGAAAGAATGGATTAATTTCTGCAGCTGGACCACTAGTTAATTTAGCTCTTGCAATGATCTTCTTATTGCTGATCTTTATCTTCCCTGTCGCAGGATTGCTTGGCATATCCTATTATGGCTTTATCATAAATTCATGGCTCGGATTGTTTAATATGCTCCCATTCGGCAATTTTGATGGAGCAAAAATATTCAGGTGGAACAAGTTTGTATTTGGAACAATGATAGGTATTGCTATCTTGCTTATGGTTGCGCAGAATTTCTTGTTCAGGATATAAAATGACAATTAAAAAGAAGAGTAAGAATAAGTTCATCCGAAATTATTTAAATCTATATTATGCAATATTGCGTAACAAGAATTACATCCTTGCAACATCAATATTATTCTCTGCGTCAATCATCTTTGGCTTATTGTTTCCATCTTTCTTAAAAGATTTTCAGGATGAGATCATTAAAGCGATTTTGGCTCAAGTAGAAGGAAAAAGCTTTTTTGAAGTTACTTTCTTCATAATCCAAAACAACCTTCGCACTTCGTTCTTTGGGTTTTTGCTGGGCATAACTTTCCTGCCTGTATTTGCAATAATGATAAATGGTTTTTTTATAGGCACAACATTAAGATTGGCTGTTGAGAAATACTCGCCGTTGATAATCTGGAGATTACTTCCGCACGGCATATTTGAGCTGCCTGCAATAATACTTTCATTTTCATATGGATTGAAGATTGGTATGGCCTGGTTCCACAAAGACAAGATAAAGAATTTCAAAAATAATTACAGAGAAGCATTTGCTGTATTTATATTTATAATCCTGCCATTGATAATAATAGCTGGAATAATTGAGGGCTTTTTGTTTGCTTTTTTTAAATGAACTGCATCCTCGAGCATAAAAATGCAGTTCTCCGACGGCAAATTATCTTAAAAAACGAAAACTATATAAATGAGTGTCTTATAATCCAAATCCTCTTAGATAGATTCTAAGCAATCAGACATAAAAAATAGGAGGGGTTTTAGATGGCAGCAAAAAAAGTAGCTAAAGTAGGAGTTAAGAAGGAACAGGGCTTTCTATATTTTGTAGACAAGCAAGGCGATATTTCCAGAGCAAGAATGAGCCGTGGAAGAGGCAAGCAAAAGGCTGGAAAAGTAGAAAAAGTTTCAAAAGCAGGCGTCAAGAAGCAATCAGGCTATCTGTATTTTGTAGATAAGCAGGGAGACGTTTCTGCAGCAGTCATGGCTCGCGGAAGAAAGAGCAAGTAAATGCTTTTTTGTTTTTTTATTTTTTTATATGTTTATTTCTTTATTCTTAAGATCTCATCTCTCGGTCCTGAAAACACCTTAAAGAATAAATCCTTATTCCCATATACTGAATGAGCCTTAAATTCTTCATGAGAGACTTTCTCAATACTGCATTTCTTAAAGAATAATTCAGTCTCAGGATAAGCATTTTCAATATGCTTTTCATCAAATATCCCAAATGGAACTAAGACCGTATTTTTTTTCATATTGCCTGAATATATCAGTGAAAAAAATGAAGGGTCAATCACAGGAAATGCATCCAGCAGAATACTATCAAATCTTTCTGGATATAGCCGAGGGAAGAGGCCTGCATCTATCTGGATGATCTTTGCATTTTTATTTTTTGCCCAATGCTCTCCAAGCTTATATATTTCAGGATGGATCTCGAGGAGAGTATGTGATTTGCAGCCGAATTGCTGGATAAAATCTGCAGAAATCCCCATGCCAAACCCGATCTCCAATACATCCTTATCTTTCCCTGCAACTATCTTTGCCATCCTTTTCATGAGCGGAGTTTCCCATCTATGCATTACAAGATGGTCGCCGACACACATGCTATCATTTTGCAAAGTCAGCTTTTCCATAGAAAACAGCTTCTGAAATTTTGATGCCATATGCTAAGAGATACTAATTTGGTATATAAATAAGTTGATTTTTTAGAGAAGATAAGATTGAAGAGAACTGTTTAATATCAATTACTATATTTTTCTGAACAATTAAGGAATGCCTCAGCCTTTTCAAGCAGATTTTTAGCATTCTTGAAAGTAACCTGATCTAAAGCATCTTCATATTTGAGCCACTTAAATCCAGTATGCTCGTCAGAAAGCCTAACTTTTTCCTCTTCTGTTTCTGCTAGAAAGAAGATGACTTCTTTTGAGATCTGCTTATTTTTGTGCTCAAAAGAATATTCTATCTTTTCCCTAAAGCCATGAATTATTTTTATTTCTGTGATCCCTGTCTCTTCTTCCAGCTCTCTTCTGAAAGTCTGCTCTTCTATCTCTCCTTCTTCAACATGGCCTTTAGGATAATCCCAGTGATGCTCTGCGTAATGAAGAATAAGGTAGAATCTAGAATTTGTTTTTTTATTTGTTCTAAACAGTATAACACCGCAGCTTTTTTCTTTTTTTGGCATTTTTAGTAATAGTTATCAGCAAGATATTAAAACTTTGCTCAAAAAACATTTAAATATCGCCTAACTTTGGGAGAGTAATATGGCTTATGAGAAAATACCTATTTATGGTGCAGACGGAACAACTTTAGAGATGGATGTCGCAGAATTAAGAACTGCTCAGCAAAAGGGTAGACTAGATGACTCATTTAGAGTAAACCTATTCCATTCTATTATGGAAACAAATAGATTAGTAAGAGAAGAGCCTAGCAGACGCGAGATAAAAAAGAGGTTAGCAGGAACTACTTTAGGTGATGAATTTGAAGTCCATACAGACGATCAAATTACCAGATATAGAGCATCTTTAGAAGGGTTAGCATGGCTCTATAATGAATTGTACAAAGAAATACCGCCTGGATTTACAGGATAGCGATATATTTTTCTAATATGTTAAGTATAAAATAGCCCTGGGCGGATTCGAACCGCCGTCACAGGCTGTCTTTAACGCCAGCTAAAGATCCAATTGGTTTAACTGCCGTTTCCAGAGGCCCGTATCCTAAGCCTTCCCTTTTTTAGAGAGAATTTGACCGCTAGACGACAGGGCTATATAAGAAAGTGAATTTTTATAGCAAACTATATAAATTTTGTTCTAACAATCAGGATATATTAAGATTAAGGAGGATTTGCAAAGATTAATCTCAATTGGGCAGTTGAACGAAGCGAAACTGACCGTGGGTTGATAAGGGCATAGCCCTTATGTGAGATTAAACTTTAGCGAAGCTAAAGTTTATGGTTAAGGGGAAAAAAGGCAATAAGGGTATTCCAGTAAACATGGGCGAGCGTGGAACTTATCATAAAGACAATAAGCTTAATGAGCTTACTAGCAAAGAATGGATAAAATTCACAAGAACATGGTTTGTGCATTATCCAGCTGCAAGAAAAGACGATGAGATTCTGCATCCTGCAAAGTTTCCTGAGAGCTTAGCAAAAGAGTTTATCTTATTCTTCTCAAAAAAAGGCCAGTATGTATTTGATCCATTTTTAGGCACAGGCTCAACATTAGTAGCATGCCATGAGACAGAAAGGAATGGTATAGGCATAGAATTGCTTGACAAATATGCGCATATTTCAAGAGCAAGAGTTAAAAAGTTAAATTCATCAAATAAGCTTAAGGTTATTACAGGCAACAGCTTAAATATAGATACAATCTGGAAGAAAAACTCCCTGCCAAAGATAGATTTTGTTATAACTTCTCCTCCTTATGGCCCGATGCTTAACAAGAAAGTTGGAATTGTCTATAATGCAAGAAAAGAAGCATATCTGGACACAAATTATTCAGATAACAATGATGATCTGGCAAACGCTTCTTCTTATGATGAATTTGTTGCAAATGTTGTGAAAGTATTTGAGAAAATGAAAAATATTTTAAACAAAAATGCATATATTGTAGTAATACTGCAGAATTATGTTGATAAAAGCGAATTCAGGCCATTGGCATGGGACATTGGAAAAGGAATATCTAAAATATATAAATTTAAAGGAGAGAAGATCTGGTGCCAGGACAATAAGACATTATATCCTTATGGTTACAGGTTTAGCTTCATACCTAATGTACATCATCATTATTGCTTGATTTTTAAGAATGACAAAGGTGAAGAATAATGAACAAAAATATTAATAGGTTTTTTATTGCTTTTGTTTTAGTCATCATATTGATAGTATCTGTTTCCTGTAATCTTGTTAGAAAGGAAGTTAAGCCAACTGAATTTGTCGAGCAGAAATACACTATCGATGAACGGCAAGGAGTTCCATTGACTGCAATAACTACAAACGAGGATGCAGAGCAGGAATTGACTCCTGAAGAAAAAGCAGCTCTTTGGCAAAAAAAGCAGGAAGAGGAAGATAAGTACAGGCAGTGGAAGGATATTAGGGATAACGAACGCCAGGAAAGAGAGGAAGAAGAAAGGATAGATGATGAGATAAAGTTCTTCAATAACAGCAGATAAATAACCAGTGCTACTTAATTCTTATCTGATTTTTATCATAAATCATGTAGAAATCAAGCTCTTCTTATTCTCACTATTGACTAGACTGCTGCCTATGCCCTCACCAACGCTAAAGCTCTGCTTAGAAAAGGACTCAAACAATGCATCAATAAAGCCTTTTGGCTTCTTGTATTCGACAATCTTGATGTCTTCTAGAGCTAGAGATTCTTTCAACAGTTCTTTTGCAGTTTCCTTGTCTCCCAATAGGTCAACCAATCCAAGCTTCTGGGCTTCCTCCCCAAGATAGAACAATCCATCTGCAACTTTTTTGACATCATCTACAGACATGTTCCTGTTTTTTGCTATCTCTTTTATGAAATAGTCATGCACTGAATCAAGTTGGGTTTGCAAAATTTTTTGCTCTTCTTCAGTAAGATTCCTGAAAGGACTAGCAATGTCCTTGTATTTGCCTGCAACTAATCTCCTATAGTTTATCCCGTATTTGTCAAACAGCTTGTTGAATTCTAAATATGATGAGATAACACCGATAGAGCCAGTGATCGAAAGCGGAGATGCAATTATTAAATCAGTTGAAGATGCTATCCAGTATGCCCCAGAAGTACCGATCTCCCTAATGACTGCAATCGTTGTCTTGTTTTGATTTGTGCTTACCCTTGCAATCTCATCTGCAATCTCTTTGCTTGCAACTGCAGAGCCACCAGGTGAATTTATCTCAAACAATATCGCTTTGACTTCAGGATTTTCCTCTGCTTTTTTTATTAATTTTATTATCTCATCTGATGTAGCTTGGTCATCCAATGAGAATCCATCTTCCTGTGTTGTGATTATGCCATGGATCTTTATCAATGCAACATTACCGAATGCAGGCTCATCTGTGTAAGAGAACAGGCTTGTGATGCCTGCAAATAGGTATGCAAAGAATGTAAGGATTAGGAGAGTTATAATTATAGTAACCCATCTGCTTTTTGGCGTTGGTGTATTTTGATTGAGTTGGTTAGGTTTTTGTTTTGCCATATATCCCTCATGCATCACTATTGTAATAATCAACTATCTTTGTCTCAACAAGCTGAATCCTTACAACTCTCTCCATAAATCTATGGTTTGTAAAAAGTATGCTGATCAATTCCACTGGCCACAGGAATATGAACGGAAAAAAAGGCACTAAGCTAAGGTTACTGATCAAAACCTGGAAAAAGCCTGGCTTTGATGGCTTTTCATCTGGCTTTGCAGGAATTTGGACTAAAAACAGATTGAATACTATCTTGCCAACTGTCTGGCCTAATTTCCATTCAAGCAAAGTAAAATATGCTAGAGTCAAGATTGCCATAAAGAAAGAAGCCATCATTACAGCAGAAAGTGTTTCCTGTGACGCAGCTAACATCTGGAATGCTTTCTGATATGTGTCTGCGCCAGAAATCAATGAAGCAAGATTTGCCTTAAATGGTGAGAATACGATCAAATCAAGCAAAGCGATGTCTATGATGAAAGCTCCTGCCCTCTTCCATACGCTAGCAGGCAGCAAAAAAGTTTTTGTCATCTGCGGCGTTATCAATGCATCAAGGTATCTGTTCATTTTTTAGTTTTGATAATAAGTAAGATTAATTTTAAGATTATTATTTTGATTTATATATTTTATGTTGAGAAAGCAATTATCACTCCAGGAACAACTGCCAGCAATAAGTTAGTCAACAATCTTAATACAAACCAGACGCACCATATCTCTAATGCAACCTTCCAAGAATCATGGAAATAAAATTTTATGAGCCAAAAGCCAACGCCCATGACTGCAAGCAAAGTAATGATTTCTCTGAAATAATCAAACCTTACCATATACCTCAATGCAAAATTCACAAATTCAACAGCAGTTGCAACCAAAAAAGCAGTGTCCATCCTTACATGGCGTAGCTCATACTTTGCGGCAACTGCATGCAGGATGAAAGTGCTTATAGGTATCATCACGATAGTGAACAGGAGATCCATCAGTACTGCCATTTTATGCCTCTTTTTCCATGCTTATATGATTAGTGTTTAAATAAGTTTGTTATGACTCCGAGTTAGTATAAATTGTTATTAGCTAATATTTAGAAAATAGTTTTTTATAATAGCATTTATATCATTAAACCATCTTCAGCTTCCCAGTCAATTTATCTATCTTG
>JAGVZX010000096.1 GCA_018302185.1 Candidatus Woesearchaeota archaeon | reverse complement strand
TCCTTTTGTGGAAATCGCTTTCTGGCTCAAGCTTACACTAATTTCGCTCAGATCATCTTCTACATTCACTATATACTTTTCATTGAACAATCCAAGAACCTTGTCTTTCTCAACATTATCAGTCAAAAGCTTGATTGAGTTTGGGCCAGTCACGAGCTTGATATGATAACTGAGCTGATGGTTGTTTTGCATATCTACTAATTTAGGCAATTGTCTGACTGCATCCAATCGTAAGCTTACGCACACAACATTGTTTTTTGTAGAGATTATGCTGTTCTTAAAAACGCTTACAACATCATCTTCTACAAAGCTTTCGCTGCCGTCGTATCGTCTTATAGCACTTATAACGCTGTCTAAGCTGGCTTTAACACCATATCTCTTCATGAAGAATTTAGCCAAGCCGCGAATGTTGATTATATCTCTCTTTAAGCCCTTCTGTATACTTACGTCTGCAGATATTAGCTTCCACACCTGTTGGTTTACGCTGCTCATTATGTTCAAAGTTTGAAGTTTAGCGCTTATATTTAAAGGTTTCTGTTTTATACACAAATCAGTCAAAAATCAGTGAAATTGGTCATTTATCACTGAAAACTAGTATTTTTGTCATCATGTTTATATAGTATGCAAACTTCTCTTATTTTACAACTAATGTGGTGGCTGGTAAAGATTATATTTTAGTTAGATGATGATACTATTTTGAGATTAGAAATAATCGTAAAAAAGGTGTTAGTAACAGCAAAGCTGAATACAGCAACACGAGCCTTGAGAACAATGAACAATAAAGCAACAACCTATACAGCAACCCTAGATAAAGCAATAGGGAGATTTAACGAAGCGATAGATAATCTGATTTCTATTTATCTACTGCCACTGAAACAGGTTAGCGTCATGGCTAATATTTCAGTCATCGGCTGTTGATTTTTTCAACATTATACCTCAATTTTGACTTAATTTCTTTTGATGCCATAAAAAAGAGCGTGATAAGGACTTAATGATAAACTAATATCAAAATTAAGATTAGTATGAAAAAATAGATTTACGAAATAAGAAAGTTAAGAAAACTAAAAAACATATAACAAACAAAAAACTAAGAAAAAACTAAACGTGACTAAGAATGGCAAATAAAAATTTTATATTGGAATTTTCACTAGGAAATTGGTATAGAGATCCTAATACAGGAGAAATTATTGGTTGTCATGGAAAATCACCTGCCCCTAATTTTATGGGCAATGGGTATCCAGGTAGTTTAGATGACAGGGTAAGTGAAGAGACAACTATTTCTTCTGACAAGTCTCCCTCCTCTTCTGACACCCCTAAACATAATAAAACACCTGGTGCAGCTACTCCAGAACCTGAAGTTGAGAGAAGAAGAACAGGTTTGAAAGCAAAGCTTGAAAGAGAATATTTTGTTCCTGCTAATCCTTTCCATCAGCCAATAAAAGACCTTAGACCTGAACATAAAAAACTTTATGATGGATATCTAAAAGATGCAATATCCAGAATGGAACGTGACATATTCTTTCCTTCAGCAAACCTGCAGGATTATCAAAATAGGTTTGCCAGATTAAATCAGCTAAACTCTGGAGAAGACATGATGGCTAGAGCTAAAAACTTAGGTATGGATGTTTTCAAGGCATTGCTATACTTGAAAGCTGCGCACGATGCATATGGAGGTTATTCTGACTGGCTTCCTGTTGGTAAAGAGGTATTGAGGCAAAGATTTAGAGATGATTTGACAGATGCAAAAATACAATTTGAAAGGCTTTTGACGCAAGTGCAGGTGTACATAGGCTTGGCAATCGAGAGAAAAATGCAAAATGAATTTCGCCCTGTATACTTTGGCGCTCCAGTAACAAGTACTCCATTAGCAGCAATGCAAGTAAGGTCATAATGAAATAAAGGTATAATACAAAATGAATAACTTGACTGTAGATATCGTAAGGGACCTTGAAGCAAAAATAAGGGAAGATCAGGATATCCCTAAAAAAAGAATAGATGCATTAGTTGCAGACCCTTTTCTCTTCCCTCCTCATGTTGTTGAGTTCAAAAGACAGGGTTATGCTATTTCTGCTGAAGTGATCAACTACGATGGAAATTTTCTTTATCTTAGACAGTTGACTATTAAGGATGAAAAATTTAAGAATGGAGATAAAGAAGAATGGCTCTCTGGCATTGTTGCTACCCTTAGGGATATGTTTGATGGCTTGATTGAATATCAAGATGAGCAGCCAGGGCTCAAAAGGCATTTCTTTATGGAACTGATAGGGAAAGAGAAACATAGCGTAGCTAAATATCGTGTGATAGAAGCAAATTCTGATGGTGAGATCAAGATTTATACTCAAGAATACGATTCACAAACAAATGAAACTACTATTCCTTTCACAGTATATAAGCGAAGAGCTCTTGGAGAAGCTATTGATTCTGCATTAGATGCTTTAGGATACACTGAAACGGGATTAGCTCCAAGGTCATCATTTAGGGATCTTCACAGGATGACGTATCAGGATTTAGCAAATTTATTAGATCCTTTTGAGAATGATCCAGACAAAGCATATTCTGAAATAGCTACTGATGTTCTTGGCTCATACAACCTAAGCTTGAGATTACGCCAGGTGGCAATTGACCCTATCTCAAGCGAGCCTGTTTACGAGGTGTTTAGGATTGAATTGGAAGATCCTGAAGAAAGCATCTATGGCGGTGAGACAAATGAAGGATATTATGATGCTCAACTAAGGGAGATCCATGGCATAGTAAAAAGATTAAATGATAAATTTATCAGTGAAAATAGGGAAGCAAATTTTACTTTCACTGATCATGCAGATGGAAGCGCTTACGGGCTTGAGGCACAAGTGTTTCCAGATACTTTGCCAGAAACTTTTGATGGTATTACCTCAGAATCTGAGCAAAGAGCCGATGATGGCAGGAAGTATGCTGACCAAAAGGAGGTTTCATTTACTTCTAGCAATGCCTATGCCATCAGATTTTATAGGGAGGATATCCCAGGAAAAGAGACAGATGCGCCATTATTGCTGACTAAATCCCAGATATTAGTTCTTGCAAATGCTTTGATGAGCCATAATCACAAAAGCGAGATAAGTTATGGTGCTGCAAGATCGTAAATGTTTTTCATCTAGTGAGATTAGATTAGTTTGCAATACCTGATATTTATATCCTATTTATATCCTGAATCAGATTCCTAATGAGTTAAGAATTTCTGATAAAACACCTAACTCAAAAAAATAAGGGAAATATTTTAAAATACCGTCTAATAGCTGATACTGATGGATGAGTTAAACACTGAATTAGCATCAAAGTTTCTGGAAGAGATCACTGCAAGTTCACATGAATTTCCATCTGCCAATACTGGCACATCAGGCTCTCAGCCAAAAGAGATTCAGCCAGTCAGATTTAGTTCTTCATCTGGACAATATACTGTTGAAACATATATAGTCAACCATTGGGATGGCGTATATGAGATTGCGTCTCTTGTTGTCACTGATAACAGCTTTTCCCCTTCTGACAAAGATGCATGGCTTGAGCATGTTGTTGATATGCTTTGGGACCGCTACAGCCCAAATACCGATGTATCTGTTGTTCAAGGGGCTTCTGGAAAATCAGGCAGAAGTTATACACTTTATATAGATATCAGCAAATATATACAGGTTGCTGAACCTCCAGATAGAGATGGGAATGAGACAGGCAATGGTGATAGGTTTAGCAGAAGATTCATGGGCATAAAGATAGATAATACAGGCAAGATAAATTATTTCTGGAAAGCAGAAAAGCAAGAGAAAGGAGGAGATATAGTTCCTATTGCCACTGAATTATCAGGAGAAAATTTAGCACATCTTATTGACAGCGCAGTTGGCTTGTTAAATGCAAATGACTCTGAGAGAGAGAATCTTGATGAGCAATTGACATATAAAGAAAAGATAAGATTGGTACATGATAGCTTAGACATGCAGCTTTCTGGATTACCATTACATACGATGCAGAGTGAGGATAGCTATGAAGCGATCCCCTCTGCTGATAGATTATCTACAGACAGTATTACCTCTCAACAAAGCGATAATGCTAGGAAGCTATGCACGATCACAAGTGATCCCTCTCTTCCTTACAAAGTCAGCCTGAACTTGAGGCATGCTGGTACAGACCCTATTACAGGAGAAGAATCATATGCAGTTCATAAGGTTTCAATAAGATATAAACCTGTGAAAAGGACAGGTAATGAAAGAAAAGCTATCTATGATTCGATCGCAACGATATTTGGAAAATTAAGCGACGAATTCAGTACGCAGAATGAGAGTGTCAGATTTACTTTGCAAGATGGCAGGAGCATTCATCTTGACTATCCTGCTCAGCCAATTAAAGGGATCGAATCAGGTATCACTAGGCCGTTTGCTAATAATGGATATGTCAATTTTCCGACAGATACGACACTTCAGCTGTCTTTTTGCCACAAAAGAGAAGATGGCACTACTTATAAGGCTCCTATGCCTATGAAGCGCTCGCAGATACATACTTTGGTAAAGGCATTGATGTATCAATTGGACAGGTCGAAAAAAGCAGGTAGCCCTATTCCTAATTAACATTTATCTGCCTCTTTGATCTCGTTATCTGAGTAAAAATTTAATCCACTAATTCTTACTCGACCCTTTCTTTCACAGCAGCCAATATCAGCGGCAAAGCGATGGTCGCATCACAGATGACATCAACAAACTTTCCTTCTGCTTTCATCTTGCCCCAGGAAATCCCCTCGACTAAAGAAGCTCCTGATGATCCGCCATGCTCTGGCCTGTCCATCGTGATCTGTATCCCAAAAACTGCAGGATTAGGAGAAAGCTGCATTGCCTGCTGGATATAATTCTTAGGCAATCCTCCTCCCACATATATCACTCCTGCTTTTTTAGTCTCCCAGGCAATATCCATCATTTCTCTAAGGTCATCAAACACATCAATTTTTATCTTGTTGCTTTCTTTGCCGGAAGCAAGCAGATTATATACCATGAGTCCAATGCCAGAATCAGCTATCCCTGGACAAAACAAAGGAATTTTTTTATCATAACACACAGATAAGATGCTTTCACAGTTCTTTTTTGGAACTAATTTACCAAGCACATTCAAAAACTCTTTAATGTTCTTTGCTTTCTTTATTTCCTCAATATTTGTGCGGAAAAAATCCTCAAGATGCGAATATACTGCAGAGGGCATATAACTGTCATACATCCTGTCAATGCCTTGCTTGAATAATTCTTTATCATCTGCGCATGAACTGCCTTGGTAATGATTGAATCCAATGGCTTCAACCATGTCATGCGTCAAAGTTGCTCCAGTGACAACCAGCACATCAACATAATCATTTTTCAGCATATCTATGATAATATTTTTCATCCCTCCAGGGACCATCGCTCCAGCAACGCCTAAAAATATTTTGCAGCCGTCTTTGGCTTGGTCTTTCTCAGTCTCATTTTTCTTAGCTGTAGTTTTGCCTGCTTTCCTTTTATCCAATATCATCTCTTCAAAGATATCTGCTGCTTTAGAAATCCTTCCTGCGCCCATGACACCAGCTTTACCGAGCTCAGAAACTAATTGATTGACAGTCATCCTGTTGCCTAGCTTGATCTGCTCGATCTTTGGCAACTTTATGTGCGATTTGTTTATGATTACCATTTTATCAAGAATAATCCTTGTTTATTTAAAAATTATGCTGGTTTATATTTGTAATCTTGCAGCATCGATAATCTGTAAGAACTAAAAAGTAACTGAGAAAAAAGATAAATAACTAAGAAAAGAGAAAATAAACAAGCTGTAATCTTGATAAGATTATTTGCTTAAGGAAATATTCCCCTTTCAAGGTAGATCTTCTCTAGCCTTCTTATCGCAACAATATAAGCGCCTGTTCTCCAGTCTGTCTTATATTCTTTTACAGTGTCACGAGTCTTTTCATACGCTCTCAATATCAATTTCTTAAGCTTGAAGTCAACTTCCTCAAGGTCCCAGTGCTCGCTCTTCTTGTTCTGCACCCATTCGAAATAGCTTACTATAACTCCTCCTGAGTTTGCAAGTATGTCTGGCAGCACAGTTATTCCTTTTTTCAGCAGAATATCCTCGCCCTCTTTTGAGGTTGGGCCATTTGCACCCTCAGCAATCAATTTTGCATCTATCATGTTTGCAACTTCTGGTGTTATCTGGTTCTCAAGAGCAGCTGGTATTATGATATCAACTTTAGTTTTCCAAAAGTCGTTTTTTCCGAATTTCTTTGCTCCCGAGAATCCATCAACTGAGCCGTTGTTCTTTACATACTCAGCAAGCTTAACTGCATTTATGCCATCTTTGTTATAAATACATCCTTTATGGTCTTGGACAGCAACTAACTTAGCTCCTGTCTTTGAAAGGATCATTGCAGCATTGCTGCCTACATTACCGTATCCTTGGACAGAAAATGTTGATTTGCTTAAATCTAATTTATTATCTTTTGCCCATTGGTCAATCATATAGAAAACTCCTTGTCCAGTTGCTTTCTTTCTACCAAGGCTTCCACCAGATGATAAGCTTTTACCTGTTACTATGTGCTTGGAAGCATGAGCATCACTTGCATTTCTTAAGCTGATATAAGTGTCCATCATCCAGACCATTATTTGCTCGTTAGTTCCTACATCTGGTGCAGGAATATCAAACTCTGGACCTATGTTATTGCCTAATGCAAAAGTAAACCTTCTTGTGATCCTCATCATCTCATCTTGGCTATGTTCCCAAGGCCTGAATTTAATTCCGCCTTTAGCTCCTCCAAATGGGATATTTACCAGAGCGCATTTCCATGTCATCCATGCAGCTAAAGCTTTTACTTCATCCAAAGCAACTTCAGGATGGAATCTGATGCCGCCTTTATACGGACCAAGAGCATTATTGTGCTGGATCCTGTATCCTTTGAACAATTTAAAACTGCCATCATCCATCTTCACAGGAAAATTAACAATTATTTCATTTTTCGGCTGGCTTAAGATAGTATGTACCACCGGATTCAGCTTCATCAAAGCAGCTGCTTTCTCAAACTGCCCCATAGCGACCTGATACAGGTTAAATTCTTCGTTAGAAACAGATTTCTTATTTTTAGGTTCTTTCTTTTTAGCCATCTAAAACACCCCTTGCATTATTGACGATTGTGATTTCTCACTTTCACATCACTTATCTCAATACCTCTCTTATCTCAACTTATCAACTGCCTCAACACACCCAAATGATAATGCTGCGCTCCAAAGAGTTATGGTTGTTGTATTTAAATGTTGTTGTAAATTTTAAAATCACTCATAAATTATTCTGTGCCAATTCACCGAAAGATATATAAACTATTATTTATTACTGATAATATACGATTATAATCATAAACTATTACGATTAGAATCATTAAATTTGTATAAAAGAGGTGTAATATGTCCATTCCTAAACTAAATAGGATATTTGATGTCAAGCATAATCTGCTGTCTTCTAAAAAAGCAAGCTTAAGTTTATCTATAAATGCGATTGTTGTCCTTGTTTTAGCTATTTCAATGCTTGGCTTAGGATTGGCATTTACAAAGAGCATGTTCAAAAAGTTTGGAGAGAAGCTAACTGTCCCTCCTCCAGATTTGCCTGCAACAAAAGATGAGCCTATAGTATTGCCAAGCGAAGAGCTGGAAATAAGGCACGGTGAAGAGTTTACGTTCCAGGTCAATTACTTCAATGATTTCTCAACAGGGAAAGTGGATGCTGCTATTAGCTGTGGGAATCCACTTACTTCAACTAAAAGTGATTCACTTATTGAGACTATCTCTTCCAAAACAAATGGATGTACAACAAAATCTCCTTGTGATGTGATAGTTTCTCCACAGAAAATTGAAGGTGGACAACAGAAGGCATTTAAATTCATAGTCCCTAAATCTGCTACAAGCACAGGTACTATACGTACAGATATATGCGAAGTTAAATTCTGTGCTGCAACTGGTGAACTTTCAACTGAAGCAGGTTCATATACGAGTGGAACTTGTAATAATGGCCCTGATTATGAATCATCAAAGCAGATTACAATAAAAGTGACTTAAATTAAGAGAGGTGTAATATGTCTATTCCAACAATCAGTAAGATATTTAATGTCAAGCATAATCTACAACATTCTAAAAAAGCAAGCTTAAGCTTATCTATAAATGCAATCGTTGTCCTTGTTTTAGCTATCTCAATGCTTGGGCTTGGTCTTGCATTTACAAAGAGCATGTTCAAAAAGTTTGGAGAAAAGCTTACAGTTCCTCCTCCAGATCTTCCTGCAACGAAAGATGATCCTGTAGTATTGCCAAGCGAAGAGCTGGAAATCAGGCATGGAGAGGAGTTTACATTCCAGGCTAATTATTTTAATGATTATGCTTCTGGCATAGTAGATGCAGGGCTTATTTGTGAAGGCACATTAGGTACGGCTTACATTGGTACAAAAAATGTTTTATCAGGAGGAAAAGTACTTGTTTCTCCTCAAAAAGTTTCTGGTGGCACACAAAAATCATTTAAGTTTATAGTCCCTAAAGCAGCTACAAGTGGCATTAGTCAAGCAACAGATGTTTGCGAAATAGTGTTCTGTGCACCAGCAGCTGATGGTAATACAGGCACGTTGGGAACAAGTGATCCTCAATGTACTTCAGGCGGCGCGTCAGGTACTCCTCCAGAAGTCAATGACGACTCCAAACAGATCACTATAAAGATAACCTAATAACGATAGATAAACATAACCTAAACCCTAAAACAAAATGAAAAAAAAACTCAAAGGTGATGCTAACATGAAAAAACGACTTACAGAAGCGCAAGAATTTGATATTATGAAGCTTGTCTTAGACAAGTTCCTCTGGCTGGGATTTGCTATAATGGGCTTTGGATTATATAATATGTTCACGAAAGAGCTTCAGGATGGCTTAGTATGGCTTGTTGCAGGCGCAGTATTATTGGTAATATTTGTAGTGATTATAGTCAGGGAATATGAAGTGATAAAGTAAATATATCTTATTTTTAATCATATCTTTTAACGGAGATATCCTCCTATGTCTTTAGTGATAACATGAAAAAGAAAGCATACCGAAACTATAACTATTTTATCTTCTTAACAGCTTTGATCGCATTAGCCTTAGTTCTTGCATCTTGCGGTGGAGATACAGAGGAAGGAGCAGAGACCTGCAAAAAATCATCTGACTGCAAATATCCAGGCAAGGACAAGAAAGCTTATACTGCAAAATGCGAGGATAAGGAATGCACATATGCTCCAAAACCTGGCGTCTGCGGCAACGGTAAATGCGATAAGGAAGAAGGAGAGACATTATGCAGCTGCGCTAAAGACTGTCCTGATAAGGAAAGAAAGCTCACAAAATGCGATGGCAAAGTTGCAAATAATGAATATCTTGAATACAAGTGCGATAAAAAACAGCAATGTGTTGTTGAAATAACTGGGCAAAAGCAAGTTCCACCAAAATCTGAGAATTTGGAGTTTAAGCAAAGAAACATTGTACAAGCGAAAGTCCTGCTGACTTATGTGTATCCTGAGCCGTTTAACATTGATTCTGATGTATTAAATCTAAAGCTTAAGCTGGATGAGAATCTTGGTGCAGATGAAGTTACATTGAAACGCATACAATTGATAAGGCACACAGGCCAAAAAGTCAGAGGAAGATGGGATGAGAAAGACCAGGAGATCCAGCTGATAGACAAGCTAGATGTTAATAGGGTATTATGGGATCCTCAGATAGAAGTTGAGCAGCTTCTTCCTATAGATGCAGATGTCAATCAAAGCCAGAAAACAACATTAACATTAAAGCTGTTCTTCACATATAAGCTAAAAGACGCAAAAGGCTCAGATGTCCCATATGAGGAGACTAAGACATTTGATATAGAAAACTTTGTGATAGCAAAATCAACTGCCCAGGCAGAATGCACTCCTGCAAAATGCGATGATAAAAATCCATGCACTGAAGATAAATGTGTGCCTAATAAAGGCTACTGTGAAAATAAAGTGAAGTCTGGAAAATGCAAAGGAAATTTTAGATGTGATGATGACCAGGGAGAGAATAAATGCAATGCTCCTGAAGACTGTGGCTACTGCAAGGGCAAAGCAGGAGATTATACAGAATACAAGTGCAGCGATGGCAACAAGGAATGTACTGTCGTATTAGGCAAGGAAGCAAAGATAGATGAGAAAGTGCTTACAAATGAACAGAAGATCCCTGGCTCAGCTCCAGATATCAGGTTTAAGATAATCAAGACATTCAACAGCCCATTCAAGGCAAAAGCAAACGGAGATAAGTTTACCCTGACGATGCAAGTGCTTGATAAAAAATCTACAACCGAAAACTTTAAAGTGAACACTATTGAGCTGGTTGATGGCACGTCATTATTAGGCACTACACAGGTATCACAAGGATTCACTAACATCGGTGATAAATTTGATTTCAAGATACCATTCACCAAAAATCTGGTCACTATAGAGGAAAAACGCACAAAATTAAGGCTTAAGGTAACATATTCATATGAAGGGGTTGACAGGCAGAACAAGCCTCTTGTCCACACTAATGAGATCTTTGAGGAAGAATTAGGCGAAGTATTATTGGTGAATGCTGAATAATCAGATTAAAGAAATTAATGCAATAACTATCTTATATAACAATAACCCATATAATCATATGCAACAATATTAGTGCTACTATCATTAACACAATGCGCAAGAAACCCTCAAACCTGTTCAAATTTTTGAAGAGAAACAAGCGCGGCATAGAGCTTACTGTAAACTTTATAGTCATGCTCATACTTGGGATAGCGATGCTCTCTGGTGCAATTATACTCACAACCAAGCTTTTTAGCAAAGCAAAAAAATACCAGGACCAGGTTGATTCCAATACCCAAGCAGAGATTAAGAAACTGATAACAAGCTCAAATGACCAAGTAATAATCTATCCTGCAAGAAAGACAATGGCAAGAAAAGATACAGCTTCATTTGGTGTCGGTGTGCAGAATACATTAAAAACTGCCGGCAAAAGCGATGAATTTACTATAAGCGTGGCTTTTGGGAAGGCATATAAGAGCGATAAGCAGCCATTATGCGACAGTAATTATGAAAATAATGGTGCACAAGTCCCTGACTGCGCACGTTCTGACCCAAACGCATGGATAAAGTCTGGCAACAACCAGAGGATAAACAAGAATGAAGTCAAATCATTCCCTGTAACGCTTGTGACGCAGGGCAACCCTAAATCTGCGGTGTATGTCTTTGATGTCAAGGTATGCGAGACAGATAAGCTAGGAACCAATGATTGCAAAAGCTGCAGCACAGACCTGCAATCTCCGTG
>JAGVZX010000095.1 GCA_018302185.1 Candidatus Woesearchaeota archaeon | reverse complement strand
GTAGCTAAATTAGTAGACAGCCCATGCTTAGCAGATGGTGAAGCAACATTCCAGCTGACAACTGATGGCATCAGGGATGTTTAGGTCCCTTATTTTTTTGGATTTTTATAATTACTAACTGTATCTGTAGCAAAACTCTCAGCACTGCTGAGAGAAATATGGGTATGGCATATTGCGTCAAATTGGTAGTAAATAAATATTACAGAAGAACAATACTAAATTAGAAAGTGTCAGCAGTGCTGACACAATTAAGTTTTGCAAACCATTCCAACTAACCCTATTCTAAAAATAAAACCCAAAAAAAAACAAAAATTAACTCTTCTACAACTCACTTATTGTCACAACATTGACTGAAGTCTCTCCTGCTTTAACTTTTGAGTCCATGCCAACTACATGCTTGACTTTTACTTCTTCAGCGATCTTTGTAAGTGGCCTATCGACACTGCCATCTAATACAATCGCATAAAGCTCTGTATTCAGGCTTTTGATTGTCGTAGCTAGCTCAGTCAATGGGACTTTGCCAAGTATATTCAATGAATTATCAAGCACATAAGCTCCTCTTGTGCCAATCAAATCTTCAAGCATTGTCTTGAATGATTTCTTTTCTTCCGGAGAAAAGTTAGTTCTTGGCGCAGCAGCCATAGGTCTTTTCACGAACCTATTATATGGCTGCTGAGATTGTTGTCCCTGTGTTTGCATCGAAGAAGGCTGTCTTGAAAAGCTTGGCCTTGGTGCAGATTGTGCCTGTGGTTGCTGAGAAAAACTTGGTTTTGAAACAGTTATCTCAATATCTGGCTCTCCTGCTTCCTTTTTATCTGAAAATTTATGGGCAGGCTTGCTTTGTTGAGTAACTCCTAAATCCATCCTAGCTTGTTCTGCAGTTATTCTGCTTCTTAATGCCATATGGATTTCTTTCTTTGTGATCTCTTCAACTTCCTTGCCATCAGGAGCTTTTGTCACAAAGTCAATGTCAGATACTGTAAGCAATTCCTTTAATATCAAATCGCCGCCTCTGTCTCCATCAACAAAAGCAATAAGCTCCTTCTTTCTGCTTAATTCGATTACAGTTTGTGGTACACTTGTTCCGTTGATTGCAATTGAGTTCTTGATCCCATGCTTTAGCAGGTTTATGACATCTGCTCTGCCTTCTACAACTATTACTTCATCACTGTCATCAACAGCTGGGCCTGCAGGCAATCTGTCTTTACCATATTCAACAATCTCCATGACTCTGACAGAAGATGCTACTTCATCAGCAAGCTCCTGGCTGTCTGGCATTGTTGTATCTTGTAATTGTTTTAATAATTCCTTTGCCCTTTCGATGACAAACTTTCTCTTTGAAATCCTGACGTCTTCAATATTTGTTACTCTTATTTTAGCATTGCAAGGCCCGATTCTCTGTATAATTTCTAAAGCAGCTCCTACAATCGCAGTTTCTGCTTTGTCTAATGAGCTTGGAATAATTATCTCTCCTTGTGTCTTGCCGCTTCTGGTATCTACATTTACCTCTATTCTTCCAATTCTTCCTGAGCGCTGCATCTCTCTCAGTTCTAAATCAGCGCCTAACAAGCCTTCTGTCTGGCCAAAAATTGCGCCTATGACATCTGGCCTATCAACAACACCCTCTATAACTATAGTCGAATGAACTATATATTTTGAACTTACTGGACTTATTTTTCCCATGTTACTCTCCTCCTCTCACTGTTTATTATTTTAGTATCACTCTTTTGAAAATTCTCAAAGAAGCAGCTAACTTGCAATCAAACTCACATTTAATTACTTAAACTAATGTACTTATCATAGTACTTTAACAGAACAAGAACATATCCTAACTAATAACTGTTAATATACTCTAATTCAATTAACCATCTATTAGTAAACTGATAAACATGAACTTGCCCTATGCGAATTTGATGTTTTATTTGCTTTATACTAGCTGCTTTGAGTAAATAATCGTGATATAGGCGTTTACGCCCAAATAAAGGTATTGGTGCCCGTAACACTAACTCTCAGACTCATTGCCTGATTTCCGAAAAAAATAAGCTTTCTTTCGGCGGCTAGAAGATAGTAGCATCTTCTTTTTGCCTGAATCTAACGCTCAACCGAGGACTCTCGTGACGGGCTGTAATACACGTTTGTGTCTCTTAATCATAGCTTAGTACGTTTGTACTGCTCTTAAAAGGACCCATACGCATATCTTTTTGTAATAGTGGTTAAGGCATGATCTCTATTTAAATATTGTGGCTGATTTGAGTAACACTACTCTACAATAGTTAAATCACCAAAACCTTTATATATAAGTTCCACTTTCCAATAGTAACATAATAAGTTCGGATTGGGGGTTTCATTTTCACGGTTATCTAAACACCTCTTTTCCCCTGCAAATGCTGAAAGGCGTTTGCACGGGGTTTTATATTTACGTTTATGATCACCTCTTTTTCCTTGGTTATGGGTTCGCAAGAGCCCTTAATCAGGGTTTTATGATTAATCAAATTCTTATGTACCATTTTATAATCTATCCAAAAAATTATATAACTAATTCAAACAAAACATAAATATTAACCTCTATATAGTAGTTACGAAATCGAAACATTTATAAACTACCTTGATTTTCTTTCAATTATGAGAAATAATGAACAAAAATTTACTGATCCTGTTGAATTAATTAACACATTTAGTCAATCTTTGACCCCTAATCTAGTGGATAGAGTTGCCAAAATTATTGAAAAAGAAGAAAGGCAATGGATTGATCCTTGGTATTTTGCTCCTTTTGAAGTTGGTATGCATCTATTAAGATATTCTACTCCAGATATATTCTCTAAATCATGTAATTATTCAGCGATTCCAGAAGCTGAAAATTCACCAGAGAATATATTAAAAAAACTAATTCAGCAATACGAGAATAAATTAATGGCACTAAAAAAAATATATCAAAGAGGAGCAGATAAAGATAGCCAAGATCTTGTAATTGTACATCAAACCCTATTAGATATGGCTGAAGAAGCCTTTGCTGTTTATAGAAAAATGCCTGCAACATTAGATGCCTGTAAAGATTTTGAGTATATTAAGAAAAAAGCATTATGTGAACAGATAGTGGAAAGATTACATGACGATGTTCTTCCCAAGATTGAAGCTGCTGCCAATCCTGTGCTTAAAGTAGGAAGATATATATTAAATAAAATTAGTGAACTAGGTGGTCCATCCATTGAAGTTAGATTACAAGGTCCTAACACGTTTGAGTTATATTTCGGTCCTGCCTCTTTAAATTAATAAGTATTTTTCTCAATTGCACACAACACATTTTAAATACCCCTGACCATTTTATCGTCTTAATATGGGCAGACGCGGCTATAAGGAAGAATGGAAGACATTTGGAAATGTGTTTGATGAGTTTACAATCCAGACTTTGAAGAAGTTCTGCACTCAGCGTCATTTTGATGGCATTGAAAGCCCTATCTCTATCGGCAAGGAAGCAAACATCTTTACTGCAATCAAAGATGACCATAAGATAATCCTTAAGATATACCGTCTGGAAACCTGCGATTTCAACCAAATGTATTCTTACATAAGGTCAGATCCTCGTTACCAGAATCTTAAAAAAAACCGAAGACAGATAATATTTTCCTGGGCTCAGAGAGAATTCAGAAATCTCTTTAAAGCAAGAGAAGCAGATGTTTCTGTCCCTACTCCAATAAGCTATCAGAACAATGTATTATTGCTGGAATATATCGGTGATGAAAATCCTGCACCAAAATTAAAAGATTCTCCTCCTAAAAACCCAAAAAAATTCTTTTCTCTGCTGCTTGAAAACATGAAAAAGATACATTTAGCTGGCTTAGTGCACGGAGATCTCTCAAGCTTCAACATATTGAACCATGATGAAAGGCCTGTGATAATAGATTTTTCCCAAGGCACGATGCTTTCCTGCCATAATGCTGATGAATATCTTAAAAGAGATGTCAAGAATGTAGTGAATTACTTCACCAAGCAAGGATTGAAGTTGGATGAAGATGATGTTTATAAGAAGATAACACAAGCAACTAAAACTAAATAACTTCCTAATTAATCTAAGACAAAGAAAATCACTTATCACTCATCTCCTGTTTTATCGTCAATATTTCCTTAAAAAACCATAAGCTTTTAATAAGCACAGCCAAGAAATACTAATTAGCATAAGAAAAAGAAGATAACTGCTAAAAACTGAATTAAAGCTTAAAATTAAAATATTCACTAAAAATGCCACGACAAAAGAAAATTAAAACACCAAAAGAAGAAATATCTGAAAGTGTTGACGAATCTGCAGTTTCAGAAAAAACAGATGAATTAGACAAAGCTATAGATGATTCTCTTCTTTTGCATAAGGCAGATGGATATGATACGTTAGAAGAAAAAGATGATGACCTAAATTTGGATGATTCTCCTATCCAAACACATGGACAGGAATTTACTTATGAGATAAAGATTCCAAAAGACAGGATTGCAGTCCTGATAGGAAAATCTGGAGAGACAAAAAAGAAAATAGAATCAGAAACACACATAAAGCTTAACATCAACTCAAAAGATGGTGATGTAAGCATCTCAGGAGAGGATGCTCTTGGTCTTTACACCGCAAGAGAAGTTGTAAGGGCAATAAGCCGAGGCTTTAATCCAGAATATGCTCTTCAGCTGCTAAAATCTGATTATTCCTTTGAAGTCTTCAATATCATAGATTATGTCGGCAAAAATAAAAATGCAATCCTTAGATTGAAAGGAAGGATCATAGGTAAAGAAGGAAAAGCACGAAGGATAATTGAAGAACTGACTGAAGCAAACTTATGCGTTTACGGCAAGACAATAGGCATAATAGGCGAGATAGAAAATGTCAGCATCGCAAGAAGAGCTGTTCAATCATTGTTGAGCGGAGCTCCACATGCTAATGTATATAAATGGCTCGAGCACAGAAGAAAAGAGCTCAAGATGAAGAATATGCTTGAAAGAGAAATTTAATTAAATATACTAATATCTCACAATCTCCAATAAAAATCCTTCAAAAAGCAAATAAATATAAATAAGCAGATTTCTCTGAATGGATGTAAGAAATAGATAATGGATAAAAAAGGTGTTTAAGTTAATGGCGCAGACTAAGCTTTCAGAGGTCAATGATTCTAACAAGGCAATAGCTCATGAATTAGCAAAAAAGCAGAGAGACATAAGTGTTAGCCAGTTCTTTGAAAAAAACAGGCATCTGCTTGGCTTTGATAACAAGAAAAAAGCACTCATGACTACAATCAAAGAGGCTGTTGATAATTCTTTAGATGCATGTGAGGAAGCAAGGATTTTGCCAGAAGTCAGCGTTGAAGTCATTGACATGGGCAATGATCGTTTCCGTGTCATTATCGAGGACAATGGTCCAGGCATAGTCAAAAAACAGATTCCTAACATCTTTGCAAAGCTTCTTTACGGCTCAAAATTTCATTCTATGAAACAGCAAAGAGGACAACAAGGCATTGGAATAAGCGCAGCTGTATTATATGCCCAATTAACAACTGGACGTCCAGCAAAAATAGTTTCTAAGATCCATCCGAAAGAGCCTGCGCACTATTATGAGCTTCACATCAACACAAATGAAAACAAGCCAGAAATAGTAAAAGAAGACCAGTTAGAATGGAACAAAGAGCATGGTACAAAGATTGAAATCGATTTAGAAGCTAGCTACCAATCAGGCAATCAATCTATAGATGAATATCTTAAAGAGACTTCTATAGTAAATCCTCATGCTACGATAATATACACAAACCCAAAAGCTGAGCAGATAATATTTCCAAGAGCAACACAGGATCTTCCTGCACAAGCTATGGAAATAAAGCCGCATCCATATGGGGTAGAGCTTGGTATGATGATCCATATGCTCAAAGACACAGAAGCAAGAACATTGCAAAGCTTCTTATCAACAGAATTTACCAGAGTAGGTTCTGGAACTGCCAAACTGATCTGTGAAAATTCTGCATTGCTTCCAAATACCAAGCCAAAGGAAATCACCAGAGAGCAAGCAGAAAAGCTTTTCCAAGGCATACAAAAGACAAAATTAATTGCTCCACCGACAGATTGCATCTCACCTATTGGTCAAGAACTTCTTGAACGCGGACTAAAGAAAGAAGTCAATGCAGAATTTTACGCTACTACTACTAGGCAGCCTGCTGTCTATCGCGGAAATCCATTTGTTATCGAGGCAGGCATAGCATATGGTGGGCAACAGCCTGCTGAAGAATCCATCAGAGTGATGAGATTTGCAAATAGAGTTCCTTTATTATACCAGCATGGCGCATGCGCAGTCACAAAATCAATTGTGCAGACTGCATGGAGAAATTATGGGATGTCGCAATCCAGAGGCGCTCTTCCTATAGGGCCATGCACTGTTATTGTGCATATTGCATCTGTCTGGGTTCCGTTCACAAGCGAAAGCAAGGAAGCTATTGCACATTATCCAGAAATAATAAAAGAGATAAAGCTTGCATTGCAGGACTGTGGAAGACAGCTTGCATCTTATGTCAACAAGAAAAAAAGAATCCATGCAGAATCAGCTAAAAGAGATTATATTGAAACATTTATCCCTCATGTAAGCGATGCATTAAAAACATTGATCGGCTTTAAGGATGATGAGAAAGAAAAAGTTGAGAAATATTTGAGGGAAATCCTTGAGAAACATCGCGGTCAGCTTGAAGACATTGACTTTGACCCAACCAAGAACGTTGAATATGATGAGGAGATGGCTAAGATCGGCAAATCATCTGAAGATATTGAAGATGTTCATGTTGAGGAAGAAGTTAAGAAATCCAAGAAGAAAAAAGATGAAGAGAGTGATGAATGACTAACCTCAGCAAAATCCAACTAAAACTATCAAAAATAATCTAACAATAAAAACAAAAAACTCAAAATGGCAAAAACCACAAGCTCACAACAACAGGTGTTAAAAGGGATATTAGGCATAGCCGATGATATCTACAAATCTATATTGAAAAAAAGGCAGCCAGAAGTCCAGTCTCCTTTAAGAGCGTTAGCTAATGTAAAGTACGACCCAAAAGCAGGCTACTTTGAGCTTCTTGGCAAGATGAAAGCAAGAACATTAACAGCTTCTTCAGTAAAGACATTTGCGCAGATGCTTAGGATGTTGTCATTATCAAAAGATCTAGTGGGCACAAATGATATTGCCACTAAGAGAGAAGCGTATTATGTCAGCAAGAACTGGGGCGAAGCTCGTTTCAGGGAGCAGCCAGAATCTGATTCTGTCATGGATGATATTGAAGCGATGCTGATGGTCAATAGAGAGCAGATAGGCTATATTGCAGAAGAGAAAGGTGGAGAAGTTGCAGGAAAATTGATTGTCATTGATACTGACCAAGATACTGGGAAAGAAATCAGGATAGACTGCACAAAATTTGGTTCAGGAGCTTATTCTGTCCCTAGCACAGTTGAGCATTTAAAATTTGAGACAGATGCCAAGTTTATTCTTGCAATAGAAACTGCAGGTATGTTTCAAAGATTAGCAAAGCATAATTACTGGAAGAAAGCTAACTGCATCTTGATTTCTCTTGGAGGAGTCCCTTCTAGGGCGTGCAGAAGATTCATCAGAAGATTGAGTGATGAGATAAAGCTGCCTGTGTATGTATTTTGTGATGGAGATTTTTATGCGTACGCTAGCATATACAGAACTCTTAAGGTAGGTTCAGGAAATGCAGCTCATATAAACAAATATTTCTGTGTGCCTCATGCCAAATATTTAGGTGTTACGCCTCAAGATATAATTGACTATAAACTACCGACACATCCTCTAAAAGATGTGGATATCAAGAAAGCAAAAGATGTAATCAAAAATGACCCATTTATCAAGCATTATAAAGAGTGGGAGAAAGCAATTAACTTGCAACTCTCAATGAAAGTCAGAAGTGAGCAGCAAGCGCTGGCTGCTTGGGGATTGAATTATGTTATGGATACATATCTACCTGAGAAGCTGAAAAATTCTAAGACTTGGTTGCCTTAATCTCTCTTCTGCTAGTAGTTTATTTTATTCCTATATCTCATCTCCATAAAAACATTAATATACAACATCCTCCTTCATCTCCATCATGAAAAAATGGATGCATAAACTAGAGGTGATTGTAGATAAGGCTATTTTGCCATGCATTGCAGTGTTGTTAGTCATCATTGTTCTAGAGCTTTTTTTTAGAGAGACTGCAGAGCATTATCACACAGCGATAAGCATAGCAGATTATTTTATTGTCAGCATATTTGTAGCAGACCTTGTGTTTAAATATTTACGAGTCAGGCAGATTCCTCTCTTTATCCGGACATACTGGCTTGACATACTTGCAGTATTTCCATTCATATTATTGTTCAGAGCAGTTGAAGGCGTCTATGGATTATTTGTTGCAGGAGAAAGCATCGAAACATTTGCAAGCCTGCAATCAGTATTTCACGAAGGCTTAGAGGTTGAAAAAGAGGTTGCAAAAATAAGTGAAGAAGCAGGCAAGATAGGCAAAGAGGCAGCTAAGGTAGGAGAGGCTGTAAAAATAAGCGAAGCTGCAAAGATCGGAAAAGAATCTGAGCTAGTTGCCAAGGAAGCAGGAAAGATTGTAAGAGAAGCTGAGAACGCTGGCAAGATAGCAAGAACTGCAAGATTTGCAAGGTTTGCCAGATTTCTGAGGATCTTCCAGAGATTGCCAAGACTATTGAAAGCTGTGCCATTTTTTGAACATCCTACAGGCAAACATCATGTTCATGAGTTTATTAAGCCAAGGCACTATTGATCAGAAAAAATAAATGTATATAACTAAAAACTTAACATGATAGAACCAAAACACCACATCTTTCTTGTTTCAGACGGCACAGGAGAGACTGCAGATACTTTATGCAAAGCTGCATTATCACAATTCGATATCAATAATGTCGAAGTGCATAGGATTATAAAAGTCAAGACAATAATTGCTATCCTAAATGCAGTCAAAGATGCAGTAGAACACAACGGAATCATATTTTATACGATTGTCGCAGAAGAGCTTGAAAGAACTTTACTGAAAGAATCCAAGAAACATAAGGTAAAAGCAATCTCCTTATTGGGTCAGATGCTTATCTCACTTACAAAATTTTTCAAGACAAAGCCAATAGCAAAGCCAGGCGAATTAAGAAAGATAAATGAAACATACATCAAAAGGTTGGAAGCCATCAATTTTACAGTAAAGCATGACGATGGCCAGAGATTAAATGAGTTATCGCAGGCTGATATCATATTGCTTGGCGTCTCAAGAAGCTCTAAAACACCGATAAGCATCTTTCTTGCACACAAAGGGTATAAAGTTTCTAACATCCCTCTTGTAATAAATCAAGAGCCTCCTCAGGAGCTTTTTGATGCTGATCAAAAAAAAGTTTTTGGGCTTATTGTAGATCCGGAATTATTACAGGGTGTAAGATTTCGCAGGTTAAAGCAATCAGGTCAAGGCTCTTCCAAATATGCAGACTTGAAGCAAGTCTCTGAAGAGATAGAATCTGCCAGAGCATTATATTCTAAAAATAAGAGATGGCACCTCATAAACATAACAAACAAATCAATTGAAGAAGTTTCTAATGAGATAATTGGGTATCTTTCATAAGTTATGGTATTATTCTCCTTATCATTATTACTATTCTCATTATCCTTCTCAAAAACATAAACATATTTAAATAAAATAAGGATTATACAATTATTATGCAAACAACAATCAATGTTAAAGAAAAATTAAGTGAAGGCTATATCCAAGCTAGAGTCATCATTGAAGTTCTCGGAAAGCCAAAGGATCATGTTGAGCAGACGATCCGCGGCTATGTGCAGAAGATAAAAGATGAAGAAGCAGTCTATGTTGTAACAGAAAGTTTTGAAGAAGCTATTGAGAAAGACAAGCTCTGGAGCACATTTGTCGAGCTAGAGATCCTTACAAAAACAATCCAGGATTTGATAGGATTTTGTTTTGATTACATGCCTGCAAGCTTAGAGATTCTGGCTCCTGTGGAATTTAGGCTGAAAGATGTAGAAATTTCTAATTTCCTTAATGATCTTCAGCTGAAACTGCATGATATTGATATGAAAGTCAAATACTTAAATACTGAGAATGGGTTTATCAAGCAGAACATGGCAAGGATATTGCAAAACTCAATCTTGATTCTGCTTTCAAGTTCAGAAAGAGATTTAAATAACCTTGCTTCACTTACTGGGGTAGATGTAAAAGAGCTGGAAACATTTTTAGAGCAGCTTGAGCAGAATAATATTATCATAAAAAAGGAAGGTAAATATTCTTTAGTCGAAAATGGATGAGCAAGTATCAGAACCAAAAGTACAAAATACGAGCCAGCAGAAAACATCCTCTCAATTACCTTTATTATTAAGGATAGAGGCTTTATTGTTTGCAGCTGCTAGGTATGTTACTATAGAAGAGCTTTCTGGCCATACAAACGCTTCTCCTTCTGAGATAAAAGCTGCGATAGAAGAGCTTAAGAAACAATTAGTAAATAGTAATACTTCCCTTAATCTTCTTGACCAGCAGACAGCAGTCAAGCTTAATGTAAAAGATGATTATCTGCCTGTAGTCCATAAAATAATACAGACAATAGAATTTGAAAAGCCTTTGATGCAGACTTTGGCAGTAATCGCTTGGAAATATCCAGCTTTACAGGCTGATATAATAAGGATTCGCCATAATAAAGCATATGATCATCTCATGCGCCTTGAGGAGCTTGGGTTTATCAACAGGACAAGATACGGAAGAACTAAAAAAATAAATTTGACTCAGAAATTCTTTGAATATTTTGATCTTCCTTCAAGGAAACAAGCGCAGCAAGCTTTTAGAGAATCATTGCCTGATGAAATTAAGAATCAGGTCGAGCAGACTGAAAAACAGATCGAAGAGACAGAGAAAGTAATTGAAGAAGCTACAAGATTAAAGCAATTGCAGGATGAAGAGAAGAAAAAAGAAGAGCAGGAAGTTGAAAGGGTGGTTAAAGAGCCTCTTGAGGTTTATACTGCAGACTCAACAGAAAATCCACAACAACCTGCACAACAAGAAACACAGGATGCGCAGTTGAAAGAAAAACTATCAAATGAAAGTCAAACATCAGGACAATCATCTCAATCAACCAAGCCTTCAAAATTCAAAGTGGAAGATGAGCTTGGCAGGACAGTTGAATTAGAAGAATATGATGAACAAGAAGAGGGTAATAAAAATGCTGAAGAAAAATCTGGAGCCGAATCTCAAGAACTTCAGGATACTGATTCACCTCGACAAATATTTTCTGATACAAATTTTTCTCAAGAAACTGCAGATACAACTGCTGAAGAAGAATCTTCCCAAGACGAACATAAAACAAAATCTGCAGAGCCGATAATAAAGATCTCAGATGAAGAGGTAGATAAGAAAGTCAATGCATTGCTAAGCTCTACTGGCGACATAGGGTTATTGCATCATGAAGACCTCTCAGAAGAATGGGGCAGCTCAGAAACTAAAGTTCCTAAGGCTTCAAGCGATGAAGAAGAGCCAGATGACGAAGAGGAAAAAGCAGAGAAAGCAGAGTATTCAGACATAGATGAGGATTCTGGAGAAGAAGACCTTGAAGAGCTTCCTGAGGAAGAAAAGGAGAAAGAATCAGACTAAATATAAAGTCACTTTATTTTATCACTAAAACCATCATTAAAAATAACAAAACAACAAGACTACGCAAATGCTGCTTCTACTGCTGAAATGCCCACGCTGCAAGAAAGACATGAAATACCATTCTAACGTTAGCAAGGAATCAGCTAGCTCTAAAGTCAAAAGATGTGTG
>JAGVZX010000008.1 GCA_018302185.1 Candidatus Woesearchaeota archaeon | reverse complement strand
CTGGATCAAGACAATAATTCCAGCAACATGGTCACCATGCCAATGGCTTATCAGTATCTTAGTAACAGCATTTCTCTTTATTCCTGCAATATTCATCTGCCTTTGTGTGCCTTCTCCACAATCAAACAGTATCCCATCATCCTTATAGCTAAGAAAAACTCCTGCAACATTCCTTTCCTTTGTAGGCACCATCCCTGATGTCCCTAAAAATATTATCTGCACAAACTTCACCTTACTCTTAATTTTCTATTTTACATCTCTTTATCTTATCAGTAATTAAGAAAGCTTTTTAAATTTACCACATTTTAAGCCAAGTATGTCAGAGGAAAAGCAAAAACAAGCATTGCCTGAGCCAGTAAAAGCGCATCTGCTGAAGACCAGAGCAGTGACTGAAAACACAGATCAAGCTAAAGAGCTTTTTAATGCAGGCAGGTATGGCATACTGTTAAGCTCTGGCAAAGTGCAGCTTTCACTGATCGAAGCGATATACCTCTCAGAAAAGCAAAAGATAATCCTTCTTGACCAAAGAAATAAGGAGATAACTTTTGAAAATTGCCTGAAAAAGTCACAGAAACAAGAGCATAACTTCTGGGCAAAATATTGTGTTTACAAAGATATAAGAAACCGCGGCTATATAATCAAGACAGCACTTAAATTTGGCGCAGACTTTAGGGTATATGACCGTGGCATAAAGCCAGGCGAAGACCATGCAAAGTGGGTAGTATTTCCAGCACATATTATGAAGCTAGATGGTTGAGGCCTTAATTACTTCTTGCTAATTCTTATTATTAAAAAAATTAATATTACAAATAATATTGATACCATACTCCCTATTGTATTATGGATACTAGCATCATTCACTTTCTGAAATATTGAGAAAATATAACTTGCAGTATAATTCCCTAAAAATCCTACTACTGCGGCAAGCATTAATAATTGCAATTCTTTTTTATTTATTTTCATATACTTCTTCTCTTGGTTTTCCTACCTGCGAACGTAAATATCTTCTTGCATTTATCACTCTTTCTCTACCACGTTTATAATTTTTATATGTCCAAATACTGCCACCAATTATGAATATCAATCCTAAATACCAAATTTTTGTAGCCATTAGCCAAAAACCAATACCTACGATCATTATGGAAAAAAATTCAAAAAAACTACCACGTTCTTTGTAGTTATTTGCATCAGAATATGTAATTTTTTCTTTTTTCCATTCCCTCAAATTTTCTTCCTCTGCAACTGCAGCCAATCTTTCTAAAGCTACTGCTTTTCTTCGCTCAAGATTATCTGATGTCATACTCTTAATGGTACTTGAATTAGTATTTAAAATTTACGAAATGAGAAATATCTTTTCAGTCTGGCGAATCTCATAGTAAATTCTTAGTTAAACTTAACCCTATTAGTTCATACCTCTAATATTATCTCATATCACCATATCCTTGCGCAAAATAACCAACACAACAGCTCCAAACACCAAAGCGCTTACTCCTGTCATCATCAATGCTTGTGTAATGCTGTAAATATCTGCAATCCATCCGATAAATGGTATAATGCTGGCATAAACTATCCTCTCAACCAGATTATTTATTGACAAAACAGTTGCCCTTATATCAGATCTAGTCAGCTTGTTCACATAATCTGACAGCACAGGCTCTGAAAATCCGCGTACAAACTGAAACAGATAGATAAATACAAAACTAAATATGAATATTATCTTGCTTGTCAAAAAATAACCTATAACTACAATAAAAACAAGCATGATCAAAGAATGTTTTTGCCCAAGCTTATTCTCAATCTTATGCGCATATCTTGAAGATAATGCAGCAACTATCTGGAAAGAAGCGAATATTATTCCAAAATAAGCGATATCAATTCCTGTGAGCTTGAAATACGGCTGATACAACCAGAGTCCTGCATTATTAAATCCGATCACTATTGCAGCATACACTATAAGCCATCTAAGTTTAATGTTATCTATAAGCGCAAACCTTAATGTATCTTTTAATCTTGAAATATGGCCTTTTTCTACTATCGCTTTATGCTTTCTTGGCTCAGTAAATGACATTGTTATTGGAATTAAAGAAAACATAAATGGAAGAGACATGAACAATGCAAGCCTTAAGTCTATCTTACCTATAAATCCTCCAATTACATTTGACACGGCCAATGCCAACAACCCATAAAATTTCGCATTTCCCCAGATCTTTTTATACTTATTTTCCTGCTTTAGGTCCTTAAGTGTATCATAGATAAATGCAGAGCTTGTTCCTGAATAGAATGACAATCCTACAGCAAACAAAAATTCAGCTATCAAAAACTCTAAAAAATTATCACCAAGGCTGTATGTCAACATCCCAATAAATAATCCAGTGCCTGAAATAAGCATGCTTTTCTTCCTTCCATAAACATCTGCAAAATAACCTGTAGGGATCTCAAAAAGTATAAGGAAAACGCTGAATATTGACT
This sequence comes from Candidatus Woesearchaeota archaeon, assembly GCA_018302185.1. Classification (GTDB taxonomy): domain Archaea; phylum Nanobdellota; class Nanobdellia; order Woesearchaeales; family UBA10200; genus UBA10200. The sequence goes on along the minus strand of JAGVZX010000008.1, from coordinate 10,347 downwards.
GCAAAATCATGATCTGCGTCAAGCTTAATCCATTCTCCATCCAGAACAATACTATAATAGGTATCTCAAAGAACATCCCTCCACATATTTCAAACAGATAAAACTTCCAGATGTTGCTTTTTAGCTTTTGCTTAAGCGTATTCTCCATAAGAAACACTCTTACATTAATCTATATAAATCTTCTTTGAAATATTTCACAACCTTTATTAAAAACAGGCTCTTCTATAAGATATAAAAAACAGCAGCCTCAAAATACTCTAAATTAAAATCCTCTACTAAAATGTTCAACACAAACCAAACCTCAGTTGCTGTAAATACCAAAGACCAGATAATTGCAATCATAAGGAACCATGGCCCTGTCATACCTAAAGACTTGACAAAAAAACTAAAGATAGATACTGTATTTGCAGGAGCACATCTTTCTGAATTAGTGGCTAATAAAAAATTATATGTCAGCACAGCAAAAATAGGAGGTTCTCCTGTATATTTTCTTCCAGACCAGAAAGACAAACTCGAAATGTTATACCGATACTTAAATGAGAAAGATAAAGCTGCATTCGATGCATTAAAGCAAAGCAAGATCCTGAGAGATATTGAGCAGTCTCCTCTCATCCGTGTTGCACTTAGAAGCTTAAAGGATTTTGCAATACAGCTTACAGTCAATCTTCCTTCTGGGCAAGAGACATTCTGGAAATGGCATCTTCTCACAAAAGATGAAGCAGAGCACATTATCAAATCAAAGATGAACTTACTGCAAGATGCAAATAAACAGCATCAAGACAATCAAGCAAAGCTAGATGCAGAAAAACAAAGAATCGAGCATGAAAAAAATAATTTTGAGGTTGAAAGAAAAAAAATAGAAGAAGAGAAATTAAGATTTGACACTCAAAAAAAGAACGCTGAAGAAGAAAAGCTCAAGTTCGAAAGAGAAAAGCATGACCTATTACTGCAGAGACAGGAGCTTGAGAGACTGAAACAAGAAAAAGTAAGAATACATGAAACCATAGAAAAAACTTCTGACCTTATTAAGATCAAGCCTCAAATCACGGAAATTAAACAAGATCCTGAGATCAAAACTCAAGTTACAGAGCTTAAGAAGCGAGGCAGGCCAAAAAAACACCAGCAAGAAAAATCAATTACTTCAATCAACGCTGAACCCCTCCAAATCACTAAACCTGAAAAAAAGCCAGAAGCTCGTCTGAAAGAGGTCCAGCAGACAATTAATGCAGCACAGATTGGTCCTTCACAAACATCCTCACCACAGAAGCCAATAGGACAGCAGATAATTGAGTTAAATGACAGCTTCCTCTCATCTCTCAAATCACATTTTGACTCAAAGCAGATAACTGTTAATTCATTCAACCTTAACAGAAAAAACTCTGACTTTGACCTTCTTATAACTATTGCAACACCTGTCGGCAATATGCAGTATTTCTGTTCTGCAAAAAACAAGCAAAAATGCAATGAAGGAGACTTAAGCTCAGCATTTGTCCAGGCACAGCTAAAGAAGCTGCCTTTATTATTCCTCTCAACAGGAGAGTTAACAAAAAAAGCAAGATCAATGCTGGATAACGAGTTCAAGAACCAAGTCTTTTATCAGAAGCTGTAATTCTTCTGCATTTTATCTCTATATTAGATTATAATGAAAAGTTTTATATTATTTATACTTTCTAATAAGATATATGGGAGTAAAAATATTTGACATCATTCCATCAAAAGAGATCCTGTTAAAAGACCTTAACAGCAAAACCATTGTTATAGATGGCAACCTGAACCTATACCAGTTTCTTTCTTCTATAAGACAGCGAGATGGAAGCCTGCTCCAAGACTCTCATGGGAATGTAACCTCTCATCTCTCGGGATTATTCAATAGAACCACAAGATTAATGCAGCAAGGAATCAAAGTCTGCTATGTATTTGACGGCAAAGCTCCAAAACTAAAGCAAAAAGAGAGAGAGAGAAGGCATGAGCTTAAGGAATTAGCAGAGAAAAAATATGAAGAGGCAAAAGCAGAGCAAGATTTAGCAGCTATGCACAAGTATGCCTCAAGGACAAGCAGGCTTACTCCTGAAATGACAGATGAAGCAAAAAAACTTATTGCTGCATTAGGATTGCCTGTTGTTCAGGCTCCTAGTGAAGGTGAGGCTCAAGCATCTAAGATTGTCTCAAATAACCATGCGTTTGCTGTTGGCAGCCAGGATGCTGATTGCCTGATGTTTGGCGCAACTAGGCTGATAAAAAATCTGACAATCAATACTTCAAGAAAAACTCCTAACAAGCTTGCATTTACACAAATAAACCCAGAGCTAGTTGAGCTGAATGATGCTCTTACTTCTTTAGAAATAACCCAAGATCAGCTTATTGTTTTAGGCATGCTTATAGGAACAGATTTTAATGTTGGCGGAATTCCAGGCATTGGCCCAAAAAACGCATTAAAAAACATAAAAAAATATGCTACAAATTTTGATGCAATGTTCAAAGAATTAGCATGGGAAAATTATTTTCCTTACCATTGGCAGGAAGTATTTGACACGATAAAGAACATACCAACTACAAATGACTATGCTTTAAAATGGCAGGCATTAGACCAAGACAAGATCATTGAAATACTCTGCACAGCTCATGATTTTTCTGTTGAAAGAGTTGCTTCACAGCTTGAAAAATTAAATAAGATCAGTGATGCAAACAAGCAGACAGGATTAAATTCGTGGTTTAAATGAATGATAAAATGCGAAACAAAAACAAGAACAATCTAAAGGCAATACTCAAGCCAAAGCTTACTCCTCAAGAGCTGCCTTCATTGATTAGAGGATTTGACATAATCGGCAACATAGCAATCATAGAAATACCTAGAGAATTAACAAAAAAACAGAAATTGATAGGCAATTCTTTATTGGAACTGCATAAAAACATCTCTTCTGTTTTCAAGAAGGGAGCAGCATATTCAGGCAAATTCAGGACAAGAAAGCTTATCTGGCTTGCAGGCAAGAAATCAAAAGAAACCCTATATAAAGAGAACAACATAAGATTAAAGCTTGATGTGGAAAAGGTCTATTTCTCTCCAAGGCTTGCAAATGACAGGCTAAGGATTGCAAGACAGGTTCAAGTTGATGAGAGGATTCTTGTCTTATTTTCTGGTTGTGGTCCTTATACTTTTACTCTTTCTAAAAATTCACCTGCAAAAGAAATCTATGCGATCGAACTTAATCCAGTTGCGCATAAATATGCTCTTGAAAACCAAAAATTGAACAAGAGCAATAATACGATTATAATCCATGGCGATGCAAAAAAAGAGCTAGAGAAAATAATCGCTAAAAACAAAAAAACTAATTCAAAAAACCAGCTTAAGTTTGACAGGATCCTTATGCCATTACCAAAAGGTGCAGAAGTGTTCCTTGATGTTGCGCTAAAAGTAACTAGAAAGAATTCAATCATTCATTTTTATGATTTCCAGAAAGAGAATGAATTTGAACTTTCTGCTGACAAGATAGAAAAGGCATGCAAAACTGCAAAAAAGAGATACAAAATTATTTCTATCGTCAAATGCGGGCAGAATGCACCAAGGACTTACAGGATATGTGTGGATTTTAAGGTGCTATAATTTTATAATCTCTAATCTCTTAGCTCGTTTCTTTTTCTATTATTTGTCGTCTAAAAAACATAACTCTTATATAAAGAACATCACTTTCAAGAATAGCGTGCGCAATGATACAAGTGAACACCAGCCTAGCGCAAGCGATGAGGAACGGAAGTAACTGGTTAGCGCACGCAATTATTTTTATCTTCTATTAATTTCGGCACTAATCTTTTCTAAAAGAAGCGGAAACTGTGTATAACTAGATGCTTGATTGAAATGTCCTGCACCTTTTACAGTTGTAAGTTCAGCTCCTAACTCCCTAACTAATCTTTCTGCATTTTTATAGCTTGCAATAGGGTCATTATCAGAGTAAAAAGAATAAACTTTTCCTGCATATCTTCTTATCTTCTCCCAATTAAACCCTTTGCCTATAAATGGCAATACTACTTCAGGAGTTGTTACTGGGAGTTCTCCTATTTGCGATGCAACAAGATAAATAGCTTTAACATTAATTCCATATCTCTCTAGAAATTTAAGGAAAAAAGTTCCGCCAAGACTATGCCCTACTAAAATTGTATCCAATGTCAAAAGTTCTTTATCTATTTCAGGATGAGCCAACCAATCTTCTAAGCATGGTCTATCTGGATTCGGAAATTGTGGCACAGTTACTTTACAGCCTAATTTTTCCAGTTCTGTCTTTAACCAAGGATACCAATTCTCTTGCGGATTTCCTTCAAGCCCATGCGCTATAATTACGTTTGTCATTTTCATACCTAGTTATCAAACACCTTATTAAGAAAATATAACTTAAAACCAACTTAACCAAACATATTCAAGTAATCTTTCCCATCCAACCTTTTTGCTACCGCCAAAAAGCTTGACCAAAATTAAGTATTTCGCTTCGCTCAATACTTTACCCAAACATATTCAGATAATCCTTCCCATCTTTCTTCTCTTCTTTCTTGACTTTCTTGATGCCGTCTAAAAGATCTTTCTTTGTTATCTTAACTCTGTCTTCTCTTATAGCGAAATATCCTGCTTCTGTGCACGTTGCTTTTATTTCTGCGCCTGAGAAACCTTCCATCTTCTTAGCTAACTCCGCAACATCTACTTTTTTGTCTATCTTCATGTTCTTGCTGTGAATCTTAAATATCTGCTCTCTTCCTTGCTCATTTGGCTTTGGTATATGGATCAATCTGTCCAATCTTCCAGGCCTTACAATAGCAGGATCAAGGATATCTTTCCTGTTTGTTGCGCCGATAACCTTTACTTCACCCAATGGCTCAAATCCATCTAATTCTGCCAAAAGCTGCATGAATGTCCTGTTTACTTCTCTCTCACCTGAAGTTCCCATCTCCATCCTTGTTGCAGCCAATGCATCAAGCTCATCTATGAATATGATTGCAGGCGCCTTTTTTCTTGCAAGCTCAAAAATCTCTTTTACTAATTTAGCACCTTCTCCGATAAACTTTTGCACTAACTCAGAACTAACAATTTCGATATAAGTTGAGTTTGTGCTTGCAGCAACAGCTTTTGCCAGCAAAGTTTTTCCTGTTCCAGGAGGTCCATATAATAAAACCCCTTTTGGAGGATGGATGCCAACTTTCTTAAATAGCTCTGGCTTTTTCAAAGGAAGCTCAACCACTTCCTGTATCTCATTTATCTGGTCTGCTAAGCCTCCTACCTCTTCCCATTTTACAGTAGGCTGCTCAATTATCACAAACTTCTCAACATTAAATCTTCTTGTTGCGACAACCTTTTTCACGATCGTAAGATTTTTCTGCTCGACCAAAACACTTTCTCCAGCATTGAGCTTTTCACAGCTATCTGATATATTTACAAAGAACTCATTTCCGTTTGGGATCTTGATTATTGCCTGCTTGTTGATAACTTCCCTGACTTCGCATACCATCAGTGCAGGCTGCTTGAACCTGTCTACTTCAGTCTTAAGCTGCTCAACAGTCGCTTTTAATAGCTTGTTCTCTTCTTCATAATCTGGTGTTATCTGCGTATAATTATAGATTACGTTGTCAAGCTCGTTTTTTGTCGTCATTACAGTATGCCTCTGCTTAATCTCATCCAAATTTCTATTTTAATTATTAGTGCCTGATATTATATAAATGCTTCTATTTTTTTGAAAAGATGCAATGCCAAGATTTATAAACATAAATGATATACAACACAGCATAAATACCTAACAAAACGCAATAACAAAGAGGCAACATGGTACTTGAAGCATTAATTAATCCGATAACCGCAGAAAAAACACCTTACAAGATGCTCTTGCTAGGCATCCTCTACTCAACAGTCGGCATTTTCCTTAGTATATGGATATTTAAAGACCAGGCAAGCTTGATCATGGTCTTTCTTACAGTGATGGCAGTGCTGCCTTTAGTCTACTCAACATTTAAGCTTGAAGAATACAAGGATGCGCATGAGTCTGGAGAGATGCATCTTTTAAAAGAGCACAGCAAAGCCCTTACTCTATTGATCTTCCTTTTTATAGGATTTGTGATCTCTTTCTCTGCTTGGTATGTGTTCTTCCCTGCAGAACTCTCTTCTATAGTTTTCAAAACACAGTCTCAGACAATTACTTCAATCAACAACAAGATACTTGGGAATGCAGTCCAGTTTGACACTTTGCTGAAGATATTTTTCAACAACCTTCGCGTATTGATTTTTTGTTTCCTATTTTCCCTTGTCTATGGCATGGGCGCAATCTTTATCCTTACCTGGAATGCATCTGTGATAGGCGCAGCAATAGGTAATTTCATTGAATCAGCATTATCAAGCTATACTCAAAAATTCGGTGCATTGACAACAGCTACTTACTTTAGCGCAATCTCTCTTAGCATCGTAAGATACTTCACTCATGGCATCCCTGAGATGGCATCTTACTTTATCGCAGGCATTGCAGGTGGCTTGTTTTCTATAGCAATAATAAAAAAGCATTATCTTACTGCCAAATTTCCGCAGATAATGTTTGATGTATCTGGCTTAGTAACTATCTCGATCCTGCTTTTAGGAGTTGCAGCTGCGATAGAAGTTTATGTAACACCCTTATTTTTCTGAGCAAAATTTAATCATAACAAAAAGTTGAATAATTACTGCATTTATCTCTTTGATCATTCCAAGAACTTAATTATTCCAGGCCTTACTTCAAAAAGTATGCCTTGCTTTAACATTTCTTGTATCTTTTCCTCTACCTTCTCAACAGAATTATTGCTGCTAAAATGACTTATGATCTCATCTACAGCTACGCCCTCATCCTTATCATTCTCCCTGATATATTTTCCTATGGCGGTCATCAAAGATTCGGTTATTTCAATATCTTTTTCTGCATTTTCTTCTTCACTATTCTCTTCTTTTACAACAGAATTCTCAATCGCTTCACGCATCTCAGCATATTTATTGCTCTTATCAACATTTATCTGGACAGGGTCTACTATGCTTAACTCTAGTTTCCTTACATCAACCCAGCGTCTATCCTCTATTTTTTTAACAATCTCTAAAAGAAGATATTTCTCATTGCCAAATTCCCTTGGCCTTCCTATAACAACAACAACATCACCTATGTTCATGCCTTTCAGCTTATCAAAATCTTCAAATAATCTTGTAGAAATCCTTCCACTGCCATCATCTAAAATAATCTGCGAATAGCTGTTTTTCCCTGGCTCGAAAAAATCCACTTCAACAACAACTCCTATAATGTTTGCTCTGGAGACCTTATGATTTGACTTTGTAAGAACATAGTTAGGCAGCCATCCTTCTTCTTTTTTATATTCTCCTTCTAAAATATCTTTGATACAACAGATAATAGCTACCTGCCTTTGTTGCTTAGGAATCAGCTCTGCCATTTTCTCCCCGAAAAACAATAAACTAATTATCTCTTTAATCTTTATATCATTAAAAAATATATTACGAATATAACTTCTCAAATGCTTGCAACATATCCTTTAGTCGGCTCAAAAAGATCTCCTGAGCGCTTTAATTTCTCAAGGGCTTCCTCAACCTGATCTTCTGTTAAGCCTTGCAGCTTTGCTTCTTCAATTATATCCTGTATAGGTACATTTTTACCAAACTTATTTTCAAGCTCCAAAATAATATCTTTGATCTTATGTATCTTAGTTCTCTGCGAAGCAGTTATTCCTGATGCTATCCTATCAATATCTATCTTGCCTGTTTCTGGGTCTATTCCAATCTCAGACAATGAGAAATGCAAAATATCAACTGCTCTTTTTGCATCTTCCCTTGTAACTTCTTTACCTAATCTTAATTTTGCAGTTGCTTCTGCCAATCTTACAAGAGCTTCCAACTGTCTTGCACTTATTGGGACAGCTTTCATTCCTGCCTCTTCACTGTTTGTGCTGTTTCTCATCTGTACATAATATGTTTTAAGCTCTTCAATGGCCTCGCTTGACAACACAGGATGGCAATTCTGTCTTGCATAAGAGATAAATTTCCTCAGTATCTCAGTAGTAATTTCTGGCTCTGCAACATCTGGGCTTTGATGCAGCTTTAGTATATGGCTTGCCATCCTCTCATCTTTTTCAGTGTTAGGCAAATCTTTAAATGCAAAGATAAGATCGAACCTATTGATCAATGCAGGCGGCATCGCTATCTGTTTTGCAAGAATATCATATGGGTCAAACCTTCCCAACTTTGGATTTGCTGCAGCAAGTACAGTTGTCTCTGCTCGCAAAGTTGCCTGGATGTTTGCTTTGCTGATCGTGATTGTTTGTCCTTCTAATGCTTCATGCATTGCAGCAGTATCCTCTTCAGACATCTTATCCATCTCATCTATGAGGCAGTTATGGACAAGAAGGAAATTAGCGATGAAATTAGGCGCTTCTTTCTTATCTAATTGCAGGTTATACACCTCTCTCTTAGAGCTAAGTCTTGTTATCTTTTTTATTCTTGGGAAAATTATCTTATTATCGAGAATCTTCTTTAGTTCATCATATTCTTGCGTCTTATTTGCAGGATTAGGTGCAAACAAGCGATCTTTCTCTTTAAGATGCTTAACTTCCTTCCATTCCAAACCATTATTCCATACCGCAAATGGGTGCTCTTCTGTAGCTATAATTGTTTGGCCAGTATCTGTCTCAATCTTAAATGTAGTATCAACTATTCTTTTAGAGACATTGACTATCTTAGCTTTTTCAAACTTATAAGTTTTAGGATTGAGATAATAAACTTCAGATTCAGCATCATTTTTTTTAGCATTAAACCTATTATATATCTCATCTATCTTTTTGAGATTTCCATTTGCAAGGTAAATTTCAGTCTCTCCTGCAACGCAGAATCCCTTATTTGCCAAAGGCAATGCACCTGCTTCTAAGCTCCATCCTCCTAAAAATTCATCTTTCACGACTGAGGCGGTTAAGCCGGCACCAGAGACTCCTTTTCCAGAAACATACCTTGCTTTAGGCGCAATTTTTGATGTTCTCTTCAATAGCTGAGAATTATGCACCATCACTCCGTTTGCTATGAAATTATGCACAGTATCTATCTCTATATCATAAACATAATCTCCCTCTGATTTTATTGTCTCGATACATTTTATCTTATCCCAAAATAAGTCTGTATTTGCTATCTTATCTAAGATCTGCACTAAAGGATCATCTTTATTTATCTTATTATATTTTTCCACAATCTTTCTAAGCTTATTATACGATGGCCACCTGTCTCCTCTTTCATAATGTTGGTATGTAGATCTTTTAATTGAAAATGAATTCTGGCTTAAGCTGTATGTGTGTCTCAATGTTTTTAACAAATCATCTAGGTTGGGGATGATATCAATATTGGTATTTAGCTTTTTATCTTCTTTATTCCATGCAGTTAACTTGTTAGTCTTTTTCGTCGATATAAAACCTATATTCTCAGCAAATCTAATTACCTGTTCGCCGCTGATCCGTAACCTGTAATAAGTGCCTCTTGTCTTATTCTTAGTATTTGCAGCATATTTGATGCATGGCGAAACCTGAGATATGATTCCAAACCTTAGCAGCAGGTATTTTAGGTCAAAAATCAAGCCTTTGCTCTTAGAAGATAATTCTATCTCCCTTTTGCCCTTACTTACAGACCCTTCACATTCAAATAATGCTCTTATGAACTCTCTTAAAATATTATTAGGCGAGAGCGCAACTGTCTTACATATCTTCATATCACCTGATTTTTTTGTTATACATCCGTCTATGTTCTGCAGTATCCTGACAAGCTCTATCGAACAAGTATAATACTCATAACATTCAGAATCCTGTTTTCTTCTTTTTGAAACTTTTCTGCAAAAACACTTTTCTATAAGCTTTTCAAAATCAGCCAAGAGTTCTTGGTTCTTATTGGTAAAACTGATTACTCCTGAGGTTTTTCTCATCCTCACATACCCGTCTCCCACTAGGTATCCGAATAATCTTGCAAACTCTTCATCAAAAACCTCTTTTATCTTATATCTTGCCTTATTATGTGCAGGAGTATGTTTGATCTCTAATGGGATTTTTTGAAGGCTACCATTAACATCTATCTTAGAAGGCAATGCAATATATTCCCCTGCTTTAAACTCAATCGCGTTTTTTCCAAATATCAATCCATTTTTAGTCGTGAATAATGGATGCTCATCTGTAACAACAATTTCGTTGCCTGTTGAAGTCAGAATCTTTAGCACAGTCTCAGGCGCTTTTCTTCTCCATAACCTAACTGCATTAGATGCAAAATTTAATCCATCTGCATCTATGGAAAATACTTTAAGCTTATCTTGCAAGCTGATATTT
>JAGVZX010000007.1 GCA_018302185.1 Candidatus Woesearchaeota archaeon | reverse complement strand
GCAATTGTTTTCCAACTATAGGTACCAAAACTTAAGCCAGGTTGTGTAAATTTATAAACATTGTTTGCATTTGAGCTAGTTATATCCTGTTCTTCAACTAAGCCATTAAAGTTATGCCTTATCTTTACTGTCTTGATTCCAAATCCAGATTGCCATAATGTCTTGAAATCATATGTTGTTCCCAATGAATATCCTGATTGAGTTCCAGAAGCAGGCTCTATATTTGAATTAGTCAAGCCACAATCTTCATCAGTCTGAGTATCACAATCATTATCTAATCCATCGCAAATTTCTACTCCGCCATTTGTTGGGATGCAGCTTCCTTGGCAATCATTTGGACAACTCTGAGAATTTTCATTTGCATCGCAGAATCCATCTCCGCAGAATGGCGCTGGTGATGAACAATCCTCTGGGCATTCAAACAAATCTTCTCCACCTGCAGTGTCACAAATTCCATCACCGCAAGTGAATGCGTTTACGCTTGGCAAATATCCATAATATAAGCTATTCTGATTAGAGAAAAGCATATCTCTTGTTGTCTCTTTAGAAAATTGCCCAACATTGGCAACAGAATCTGTCTGACTTAATTCAGGGATTATGCTTATTCCTGTGTTTAGCAATCCAACTATGACTGCCACTATGCTAAATAATATTACATTCTTTACGATTTTATTTAATTTCATTTTGAGTTTATTTAGTTTAATTGAATTGTGTTTTTGTTTTAGTTTAATGGTCTTGGTGTTTCAGGATCTTCAACTCTTCCAGGTACACCATTAAGCTGCTTATTTGGAATTCCTTTGTCAAGATTTACCCTATTTTCTCCTGTTAAAAGTGGAAAAAGTACGTTTTTTACAAAATATTCTCTGGCAGCTGTTGCAGTTGCAAAACTGCCTCCCATTCCGCCTACTAATTTTACATTATAAGTCAGTGATTTCTTAGGGTCATAATTAGGGTCTTTTGTGAATGTAAATCTGAACATTCCCTCTAAGCTTTGGGCAGTAGAGCCATCATCATCCATATACCTATTTTGTTTAGGCACTAGCTCATAATTTGTAATATCTCCGTCTGTCCATTTATTAAATTGGATCACATATTTTTCAAACTGCAAAGCTGGTCCAATGCCATTGCCATTAGCATCTGCTTGTATTCCGTTTCCAACAAATAGATTTGCTAATTGTACCGCAAATGGATTGACTTGCTTATCATTTCCATCTGCACCTACATAACTTGCAGAAACATAGTTTCCATTGGTATCTTTCTTCACCATTATTTTAGCAGGGTCAGTTGGCATATCTTTGCCTGTAAACAGCATTCTGTTCCATTCTCCCTCAAGATCAATTCTTGCATTTGGGTCTTTAGGGTCTGTCCTTGAGCCATTGTAAGGCACAGGCTCTACTGAGCCATCATATGCTCTTAATGTGGTGCTGCCATCTTCTTGTATGCCTAATCTCTCCTTTGCTTTTTGCTCTGCAGTAGCATCTCTCTGTGCACTTATTTGATCAGGAGATAATCCTCTCTCATGTTTCTTATGCTCTGCACAGCCTGAAGCAGCAGCAGACAATCCGGCTACGACTGCCAATGCAGCAGCAATCCTGCCTAGACTAAATCCATTGTAAGAAGCATCAGGATTTTTTTTATCTGAATTTTCGCCAAAATCATATGTTGCACTAATATTATTTTGTGGATCATATGTGCTAGTCTGGCTTGTAAGTGTAAGGTATTCCTCTAAAACTTTTTTTCCAAGAGTAACAACATCATCTCTTTTGACAGCAGTTCTTACTTTACTTCCATTTACTTTGAATACTTGGTAATATTTTCCGTCAGAATCATCATAAGTGATTGTTGGCAAACGGCTTGCTTCAGGCAATCCTTCTGCAGCTATTACTCTCTCCAATGTTCTTCCACTGGTTGCTGTCATTGCAGCTGCTGCGCGAGAATGGTCTCTAAATCCAGGTATAGTTCTTTTATCTTGATTATTACTTGCTCTCATCCAAATTTCCCCCAAGACTAGCGCCAGCATTATGTTTAGCGCTATATTTAATAAGTAATCTTACCTAAAAACCCCCTTATTTACCTGAAATAATGCCTACTCCTATTTAAAGGTTTCTTTTTATTAGTTACGGCAGAGTGGCAAAAAGATATTTATGAAAAATTATTTAGTTACATTATTTATGTTTTCAGATATAATAGATTCTAACAAAGTATCTGCACAATACATTGCAAAAACTCAAAATCAACAAACTATAACTTCATTGTATTATAAAATTTTTGTAAAAAATAAATATGAAATCACTCAAAAGTAGCAATAAAACCGCAAAATTTAAAAAGAACATAGGATTTCCTTACAATGCATTATTTTATCTTAGAGAATTTGAGAGGAATATACTAAAATGACGATTGATAGATCTGCTGATGGTTTTACGCAAAGACCTAGTGGTCTTTATGTTCCAGATTCTTCTTTAGATGCATTGGCAGCAGCTGAGATGAAAGAAAGTCCTGTAGATGCAGTTGCAAGAGCTTTAGGAAACTCAAAAATTGGAGCTGGAATTTTAGCATTTTATCTTGCAATTGCAGGCGCAACAGCAGCATCTGCTGAAGAAGCATCTGCTGATAAAAAAGAACCTGCTGCAGCTCATCAGGTTTCAACTGAGCAGATAGATGATATTTTACTTGGAAAAGGCATTGGGATATATACTGAAAAAGACCTTCAAACAATATTCTCTGCAGGCTTAAAAATAGGCGGCAAGCATGAGCTTGGAAGAGCCCCTAGATTTGGAATCACTGCAGACGAACAGCTTGTAGCTGAACGAATGGAATTGGGCTTAATTAGTGTGCCTGAAATTAAAGGTATACACACAGTGACAGGCATTGATTTTAGGGGTACACTAGGCTATGCAAGATTAGGCTTAAATTTAACACCAATATTAAAGGAAATATCTCTAGCTAATAATAAGGAAAGGATTCCTAGCGATGAAAGAGTAGATTATGATACTAAAGATAAGGGGGCTATTTTATTTGCTCTGCCTGTAGGCATTTCTATAGAATATGCTAACTCAGGTGATTTTCATACCAGTGATTATCAAGAAAAGCTGAGGTTATCAGCAGGGGGCTTAGTGGCATTCAGATTTGGCACAAATGTTCATGCTATTCTGGACGGCTCTTCAGGATATCTTAAGTTTGCAAGAATTTCAGGAACTCATAATTCTGTGCCAGGTGTAAATGGCTCTCATAATGGCTACAAGGTTGAATATGCACATCTTTTTAGGATAGAAGACATCTTACGAAGCGCTTATGGATCATTCAAAAGTTTCGGACAAAAAAATAGCCCAATAAAAGATGACATAGGCAAAGATGATTTAGAAAAGCCTGTTACGATGCTTGAATTATATGCAGCATTAGAACATCTGGATTTTCCATTGGCAGGCACTAACTCTACAGATCAGAAAAATCTTGAGCTTGCGCTTGTAAGAGAGTTACCAGCTTTCGGCAGAATTATTACCGCAAGAGCAGGTTATGGGTTGCTTGTCCATGATAGTATAATGGCAGATTTTAGAAACCCTGTAGGCGGCAGATCATGGATACATGAGATTAAATTAGGTCTAACTATCCCTATAACAGTTCCATCAACTAAAGAAGGCTCAGGCGGTAGTTGGGTTGTTAGTGGATCATATGGTGGCAATGCAGAAGATTCAAACATAGCTGCCTATATAGTGGTTCCTTTTTAATTAAATGATATATTCTTTTAAATTTCTATCTCTTACCTCTTCCCAATCTTTATCCTTGCCACATTCTCGCATTTCAAACAAACATACCTTATCATTCCCCTATAAACTCGAACTCTGCAATTAACTCCAGGCACTAGAAAAGAAAAGCATCTCTTGCAAAATTGTCTTTTTTGCGCAGAAGTAAATTTCACTCGAAACTTCATTGCCATCCTTCTTGCAAGCTGCATATATCTGTCGCTAAGCTCAGGAGATTTCTTAAATCGCAATTTTGCCTGCTCGAACAGGATCTTAACTCGCTCAGCTGCAATATCTTTATTCTCTAAAGCTAAGTTTCTTTTGTGCTTAATCATTACATAATTAGTAGGATATAACCACTATATAAATGTAAGTAGTGTCATGTATATACTAAGAAATCTAGGTATATGTGCCGCTGAACAAATCAAGCCACAATGCTTATATACTACAGAATCTTCCTAAATCCTAGGGGTAGATAGTGTATATCTAGTATTTTAAATCAATATTTTAAGTCTTGAATACAGTCTATTCGGGAGAGATTGGTTTTAGTCAGTGATTTTTAAATTTAGTGGGGGTGTATGACGTGGGAATTACAAAAAATATATTTGAAAATATAACTAAATTGATTACCAAGCAGGAAGATAAGCAGATTATTGATATTGCAGAGAAAAAAGATGCGAGAATTAAATTTAACAAAGGCAGCTCAATAAACAGCGCAGACAAGATATATAATTTCTGCAAAATAAGGGGAAATGCATTCATCCAAAAACAGATAGAGCACAGGAATGGAAGAGTCTATATGCGCAGCAAGAAAAGGAATCTCATCCTGATAAAGCATAGAGGAGAAGGAAGGGTTGAAGTCAATAACATCAATCACGGAAAGTTTGATGGGATGTATCATATTTGACCATTGTTCTATATCAAAGGATATCATGAAACTATAGCAATTACAGAAATTCAGGGATGACAAAATGCTAATTATACAATTACTGCCAAATATTTATATATCTGCCAGGATACTTCTCAATATATGATAGTTTTATCCGCATTTCAGGCAGAAAAGATCAGTAAAGCGATTGCCAACAATAAGACAAAAATAGATGTTTCTCTTGATTTAGGGCTAAGTCTCAGCAAGGTAGAAGTTGACATTGCTGATAAAGAAAATATAAAAATAATATTGACGCACGAAACCAATAAAGCAGCCGAGACAGAGATCATAACATTAGACGACTTAAAAAAGATAATCAAGAACAACACTGTCTGCTTTCTGGTAAAAAATAGTCAGATCCACAAGATCCAGCTTTTCTCGGCGGAAACAAATACTTTTCTGAAATTATTTCCTACGGGGGAAACTACTGCCCCTACAATAGAGCTCTCTGGCATCAGGATGCACAACATCAAAGATCAGGATGCTATCACAGATGCAAAAAATAAGATAGCTGCAATAAATGTGCACGGCAAAGTTTTGGATACGTGCTTTGGGCAGGGATATACTGCAATAATAGCTACGAAAAAGAAAGAAGTTATTGAAATTTATTCGCACGAAAGAGATCCAAACATTGTGGAGATAGCAAAGCATAATCCTTGGTCAGCTGAAGTATTTACCCACAAAAAAATAAAATTAAAGATCTGCGACACAGTTAAAGAGATAAAAACTTACAAAGACAATTTCTTTGACGCAATAATCCATGACCCTCCTATGTTCAAGCTCTCACAGGAGATGTATTCAAGTGAATTCTACTCTGAATTGTTTCGCGTCCTAAAAAAAGGAGGAGAGATCTATCATTACACAGGCGCTCCAGGCGCAAAGAACAGAAGCGTTGATATCGCTGCTGGAGTCATAAAAAGATTCCAGAGAGCAGGATTTAAAGACGTAGTTAGAAAGTATAATGGCGTTGCAGCGAGAAAGTAATAAGTAAAGTTAATGGTCCTAATTAATCTATCAAAAAACAGCCGAAACATTTATATATTACATTGTATTACAACGTCATATGGCAACTGTATTAACTACAAGGCTTCCTCCTGAGCTTGACAAAGAGCTTCTTCAGGTGGCAAAAGCAGAGCATCTTGATAAGTCAACAGTAGTCAGGAGATTATTGAGCAGCGCAGTCAGTGACTGGAAACAGGAGCATGCATTGAAGATGTATTCTTCTGGCAAATTCTCGGCTGAGCAGGCATCAACTTTTGCTGCTCTTAGCTTATGGCAGTTTTTTGATCTTCTTAAGGCAAAAAAAATTCCTATAAATTACGACACAGAGGAGCTTGAAAAAGACCTCATAACGATAAAATGGAAGAAGCAGTAATAAATTCTACGGTCTTGATTTTTTTAGCAAAAATAGGGAGATTAGGCTTATTACAAATTTACAAGAAGATATCTACTACATCAGTGGTTCGTGATGAGGTTTTAAACGGCAAAGAAATTCCATTAAAAGAAAAAGATGATCTGGAGAATTTTTTTGCACAGCATATTAAAATTGCAAATCCCTCTGTAACTCTTAGCTTAGGCTTGCAGTCAGGTGAAACAAGCGCAATCTCGCTTTGCAAGGAAAAGAATCTATCTCTCTTCTTGTCTGATGATAAAAATGCAAGAAAAGCTGCACAGATGCTCTCTATAAATATCACAGGCACCATAGGAGTTATACTTGAAAATCTTCAGAGAGGAAATCTTACAAAAAATGAAGCGAAAAATATTTTGCAATTGCTTATCTCTAATTCCTGTTATATCTCAACAGAGGTTTATGCAAAGGCAATTGGCTTAATTGAGGGATACTGATTTATTCTACTCACTTCACTATCAGCCCATAACCTATCAGCCTAAACCTGTTATCTATCCTTCTGGAAATTGTTACTCTCTCACCTATATTTGCGCAGACTGCTAATTTTAATTTGCATTTGACTAATTTTTTGCGCAGCTCTGACACAACACCTACAGTAGCTGCTGTATTTATATTCAACATCAATGGCTCTAGCATCTTTACAGGCTCAACAACAAGATCTTCTTTTGCGCCTACTACTCTCTCAAGCAGATGGACCTCAAGATTAAACTCTGTCCAGATAGGTGGAAGCTTGCCAGGCAAACTTACAACATTTCCAGATAAGCTGTCAGATTTTACGATCGCAGGGTCTAATCCTGTCATGATGGCGATTGAGCCGCCTGGATAGATCTCATTGACATCTTGGCCGCCTGTCTTCAATGCATTTATAGTTGTTTTCAAAGGTCTCCAGATCTTCTGGTTCTTCTCTTCAAACATTCTTCCTGGTGCGATCTCTATCTTATCTCCTACTTTGAATGTCCCTTGCTTGACTGAGCCGCCTAATACTCCACCCTGCATATTCTCAGGCAAAGTTCCAGGCTTATTGATATCAAAGCTTCTTGCGATAAACATAGTTGGGTCTAAATCCCTGTTTCTTTTTGGAGTAGGGATAAAAGTTTGGATAGCTTCTGCCAAAGCATCTACATTGACATTATGCGCAGCAGATAAAGGTATGATCGGCGCATTTGCATATTGTGTATCTTTTAAGAACTCTCTGATTGCATTATAGTTTGCAAGAGCATCTTCATCGCTCACAAGATCGATCTTATTTTGCACTATGACAATATTTTTTATTCCTGCAATCTGCAACGCCATTATATGCTCTCTTGTCTGTGGTTGTGGACATTCTTCATTTACTGCAACAAGTAGCAATGCTCCGTCCATTATTGTGCTGCCAGATAACATGGTTGCCATCAAGCTTTCATGCCCAGGAGCATCTACTATGCTTATCTTTCTCAATGGTGTAGCTGGAGAGTTGCATTTTGCGCAAATCTTTTTGACACCATATGGTTCAGTTGCAGCACCACTACTCTCCTCATTGCCTGCATTCTTTGCGCAATTTTTGCATTTATAGATTACAGTATCAGCATAACCCAATCTTATTGTGATTCCTCTTTTGATCTCTTCGCTGTGTGTATCTGTCCATTTGCCTGAAAGCTTTTCAGTCAATGTAGTTTTTCCATGGTCAACATGGCCTACCATACCTATATTGACTTCTGGCTGAGAATTCTCAACATCAATATCAGAACTGCTTATATCAGAAACAGCATTACTTTCATCATTTTTTTTATTGCCTGGGTTAGCTACCTCAGTAACATCAGCATTTTCAACTGCTACAGTTTCCTCTGATTGTGTTTTTTTCTTTGCTATAGTTTCACCTTATGGCCAAGTAATCACTGCAATAACAATCAACACAATGCCAACAAAAATCCCCAGAAAAGAGAACATATCATCCTTAGGCATCTGTGCTATGTATGTTTGAAACTCATTAAGTTTCTCGTTTAACTTTGCGCTTAAGTCTGTTGTATCCATGTTTTATTGGTGTGTTTTAGTTATGGTTTATTTTTTATTTAAGTGCCGTTATAGTTGTTTTCTGCATTTAAGCAGCCTTAGCTGGAGCAGCTGCTCCCTCTGCTTTTACCTCTTCCTTTTTGTCTTCAAAGAGTTTCTGTGTGCCTTCTTTCAGGATCTTCAAGTTAATCTGCACAATATCTGCATTGATTGTGGAGCCGCATACAGTCTTTCTCTGTTTTATACCAAATTCTTTTGTCCTTATGCCTGTGCCACCATATGCAAGAATGACTTTTCTTTTTCCCATGATGCCAGAACGCATAGGGAATCCAGCTTTATCACTTCCACCTGTTATCAAGAATTCATATCCTGGCAAGCCGCATGCTTCGCCTTTAAGCTGCTGGTTTAATTTCATGCCAGCAAATTGCTTTGCATCATTATCTTTGACTTCTAACTGCTTTGTTCTCCCTGTCTTAGGGTCTGAAATACATAGTTTATATTGTGCCATAGTATAGCCTCCGTGCTTATTATTTTTGTCTGATCTATTCTTTCAGTTGTCGCTATTAGTGTAGTTTCTGTCGTATACTCAGCTTATTATGCTAGAATCGGGCTTTATTTAAAAAGTTTTGCGTGCAAAAACTGCCGCGTTGAAAAAAAACTGAAAAGATGCAAAAAACAGCATTATTATCAGGTCCCATTCTTCACTATAGTTAACTTTTATACTACTTAGCAATCAAGAATCATTTGACACAAATGTGTCGTTGCCTTTATAAACACTAAATGCACCTCTCTTCACGAAAACATAAAATATATATAGTATTTGTAGAGTATTTGTTTTTTACTTTGTTAAGTTTAATATTTTTTTAATGGCTAAATGAGGGATGAGGGCATAGTTACATAGTGCAGTAAAATTAAAGCAATTGCTTTTGTAGCTATTTGAGTGAATTATTATGAGACAGCTAAAGAGGTGTAGTTATCTAATTAAGAGTTTAGATAGATGTTTCTCTGATGATTATATAGTTTTGACAAATTTGGCGGTGACTTGCTAATGGCACCAACAGATACCATAGCAGGACAACCTTCATTAGCAGAGATGGGAGGATTAGCACAAGTAATTCCTTTTGTACCACATCTAAAAGCTCCAGAGGAACTTAAAGATTTGCCTAGACCAAGAAAGCAGTCAACTACTTCTAGCCAGACTACTATGAGTGATGTTGAAAGATTTTTACTATATCATGTTTCTCCTGATGTTACTTCCCCTGAAAATCCTAAAACTGTTAATACCTATTATGGTTTACATCCAACATTAGATGAAGTTACGTATAAATTTCTGCCAAAAGAGCAATGGTTGCCTGAGTCATTTATTCCAGATACTAGTTTTGTCATGGGTAAAGGCAGCAAACCATTTCCAGAAGGAATGCCTGTTGATTTCCCTTATTATGCAGGTGGAATGAGCATAGGTGCAATGTCGCCTTTATTTATTTTAGCATTTGCTAAAGCAGCAGGTGAATTAGGGATAGAGTTCCATACAGGTGAAGGCGGCATTTCAGATGAGATTATGGATTTGGCAAAAATTGTCGCAGTCCAATATGCATCTGGGCAATTTGGTGTAGGTGGGCCATATTTCTTTGGATATACTGGTGAAAAAAGAAAAATTTACAATGACTTAGTTTCAGGAAAAATTTCACCTACTGATTTGGATCCAGATACCTTAGATGATATCCTTTATGGCCGTCCAAAAGTTAGAAAGGTGCAGATTAAGCTTGGGCAAGGAGCAAAGGCAGCTAAAGGAGGCAAGATGCCAAAAAAAGCCAATCATCCTTCAGTCGCGATGAGAAGGCATGTTGGCCCTAATATTGACCTAAACTCACCAAATCATTTTGATGAGATCACTAGTGTTGAAGATTTGAGGACACTGACAGAAGCTATACGTGAAAAATACGGCGGAGATGTATGGATAGATGTCAAGCTTTCAGGAAATAATTTAGGATGGGATGTTGAACAGATAGGTAAAGCGATCCAATATGGGACAATTTCAGTAGATTTCCAAGGTGCAGGAACAGGCTCAGCTAATGAAGAAGATATGGCAAATGGCCAGCCAAATATCTTCGGTTTAAGAAAAGCATATGAAGCTGTTAATAGGCTCAGAAAACGTGGATACAAACACTTGTATTTGGCAGTAGGTGGTGGCTTTGGGACAAGAGAATTTGATCTTCAGACAGCGCTAGCATATGCAGACTTTGTATTTATGGGAAATAAGATCATGGAAGCTTTAGGCTGTACAGATTGTCCGATAAGCTGTGCTTCCAAAAGTTGTGCTGATGGTCCCACTTCCATAGATCCGGATACAATGAAAAAATATAAGGAAAAGCTTCCTTATCTTGTAGAAAGGGTTAAAGCATATTTCTTATTGGAGCAGGATAAGCTTAGAAAAGTTATGCGTGCATTAGGCAAAAAAACCTTGTATGATGAAAATGGAAATAAGACGATAACACCAGAAGATCTAATAGCATTGACACCTGAGGCAGCTGATGCTAGCGGCCTTCAATTTGCAGGAAAAGGTGAGACAGTAACAAGTTCAGTCGTAGAAAATTTTTCATACAGGCATCATGCATCAACAGCGAAAAATTTAGCAACTACTCAAACAAATGAAATTCCTGTCAATGATATCCATTCTTATAATGGATACACTGTTAAGAGAGGATGGGCTGAGCCAGATGTAAAAACCAGGCTAAGAAAAATGTATGGAAGAGCAGCTGCTGTTAAGGTAAAGCCTGCATTGCCAGGATTTGACGGCAATCTAAACCTCTCTAATATACCATTAGAAGAAAGGTGTATTAATACAGATGAATTCAGCAGAGGAAGCGTTACCTATACCGAAAGGCCAAATAATGAAACAGATCCAGTAAACATTAATGTACCTTTTGTAAGCTATAATGGAAGAGATGCACCTAAAGATTATGAGGCTGTAAAACTTAACTTAGCACCAATTATGCTTGGACCTGTTACACATACTGTAGACGACCAGTTTGATAAAACTATTACAAAAATTGCAAAGAAATTTAATCTTGCTTATCGTAGTGGACATTTGACAAATGTTGAGAAAGATTCAGGACATCAGATAATGCTTATGGATCCAAAAATGGGCCAGACAGATTTCCAGGAGAGGTATGATTCTGCATCAGTTATAGAAGTCTTGTATGATGGAACTCAAGATCCTCTCCAGCTTTTTATAGATCAGCAGAGACAGATGGCTCAAGCAAAAGGCCAGAAAAAAATATTTGCTGTTAGGATTGAAGTAGGGAAACTTTCACAAGAAGACATCTGGAGATATGTTAGAGATGCTGCTATTTCTTTAAGAGGAGAAGGCTATATACATTTACATGCAGATTCTGAAGTTGATTATGGTAAAGGTTGCATGAATGAAAATGCAAGTGTGACCCCTATTCGAACCCTAAAAACCGCAAGAAAAGCGATTAAATCCGCAAGAGCCCAATATTTCCGTGAATATGATGAGATGCCTGGCAATGTTAAACTAGTTGTTAGTGGAGGCATAGGATATAGATTAGCTGAAGTTTCAAAGCTTATATGTGCAGGCGCTGATTCAGTTGTATTAGATGATGTGTTAGGTTATTTATATCAGGAAGCTTTAAGAAAAGAAAAAGATCCTGAAAAAGCATATGAAACAGTGGTTGCTAAAGTTCAAGAGGAATTGCTATCTATCGAGAATACTTTAAGGATACATGGTGTTAATAACCTTTTCTCAACCTCTGGCAGAAAGACAATCGTGCCAGAGCAATTAAGGGCATATACAAGACGAGCAGCAGACCTTATAGGTGCAAGATATTTAGGCACTGGACCATAATAATATTCTATCTTATTACATTTTACATAGAAATCAAAATAATTTTAAATAATGACTATTATCTCTATGATTTGAGCTATATGGGGGATCAGAATGTGTAGGATTTATGCAGCTATTAGGGTAGCACCAGGTCAAACTCGAACATTGACAGAAATGATGGCTGAAGGGGTTCCTTCTCTGCAAGTTCTTGGGGAAGATGGCACAGGCTTAATAGCAAAAGGAGCATTAAAGAGAGAGAATTTTGTCATAAGTTTCGGTGTTCCTGAAAATATTGAAGCTCTAGTAGATGAAGAGCTCATAAAGCGATTTGGTAGTGATATAGTAGAACAAAAATTAAGATATAAAAGTGAAACTACTCCTTATACCAGCAATAATTATGTTCTCAAACGTCCTTTAAACGAAGAGCAATTACGTGGAATTGTTAACTATGTAAACTCCTTAAAAGATGATTCTACGAATTTGCCTGCTTTTTTCATGGCATATGGAATTGACTTAATC
>JAGVZX010000006.1 GCA_018302185.1 Candidatus Woesearchaeota archaeon | reverse complement strand
CTCCAAACTTCACTAAAAATCCAGTTTTCCCATCCAGCACAACTTCCCTGACTGCAGGGAAATCACTTCCAATACTAACTACACCCAAACTTTGCGCTTCAACCAAAGTCATTCCAAGCGCTTCTGCCTTGCTGGGAGAGACAAATAAATCCAGATTTTCAAAAAACTCTTTCTTCTTGTAATTTATTGCTCCAAGATAAACAACCTTATCCAATATTCCAAGAGAGTTTGCAAGAGCCAATAAAGTATTTAGGTAATTATTGCTGTCTGGCCCAACAATAAGATAGACCCAATCCAAATCTTTTAGCCCAGGCTCTGCAAGTGCCCTAATTAATGTATCCAATCCCTTTGAAGGATGTATACGAGACAGACTGCCGATGATAAATTTGCCTTTTTGTGACTTATTTCCTTTCAATCCTTTGAACAGCTTGTCTAAGTCAGGCTCTTTGCTGCAATTATTTTTAGGATTATTATTATCGCAATTACTATCGAAATTATTATCAGCCTTACATAAATCTGCTTTTATAGGAGTAAATGAACAGCCTCCGCAAGGAATGACAGAAACCTTTGCAGCATCTGCTCCAAGCTTGACCAACGCATCCTTCTCGAAATGCGTCAATGCAATTATACCATTAAATTTATTAAAGAACTTTTTGCTTGAAAGAAACTTGTCATAAAAGGTATAATACAAGCGATTCTTGAATGGCAACTCTGCCGAATTTGTAAATATCGCAAACGGAGTAAAGATTATTTTCTTACCATGCTTATTTGCATAATTTAATGCGATTTTCACATGAGGATGCCTGTATGCATGTACATGGATTATATCAGGGTTTAGCTCCTCTAATCTTTTTCTTAATCCAGGAAAATAAGTTATAAAACTTTTCTGCAATAATGCTTTCTCTCTATAAATCTCAATACCTTCCAGCACTTCATGCTTCTGCGCAATTACCTCTCCATTATGCTTCCTATCACAGGTTACTATAGAGATGCTATATTCAGGATGCCTTCTAAGTATCTCTTTGCTTAAGTAATAGATATGCCTTTCCATACCTCCTTCAACTGGATAGAAAAACGGCGCTACGTGGACAATTTTCATTTTAATCTATAGAATAATTAAGAGTTTTTAAAGATTTCTAGTAAATGACAATCAGATATGTTTTATCAGAACAGCCCCTTATTCTCAGTCGTCCAGTCAACCAGTTTCTTAACCCCTGTGCGTGGATCAACAACAGGCTTCCAACCTAGTTCTTTCTTCGCTTTAGTTGTATCTGCAATAAACACTTTCTGGTCGCTTGGTCTCCAGTCAGAGAAGCTTATCTTGCTTCGTTTGCCTGTGAATTCCTCAAGCAAATCAAGCAGTTCCAATAAAGACAAAGTATAATCTTGACCGCCGCCCATGCAGTATACACCATGCTTTAATTTGCTAGAAACAAATTTATCATATGCCTGTATCAGATCTGTCACAAAAAGAATATCACGAACCTGCTTTCCGTCACCAAATATAGTTATTGGCTTTCCTGTTATTGTTGCGATTGCAAACCATGCCAGCCATCCTTGGTCAGCAAAACCAAATTGGCGAGTTCCGTAAATACAAGACATTCGAAACACTCCTGTCTTCAATCCATACATATGATGGTAATCCTGCATATAGATATCTCCTGTTAATTTTGAGCTGCCATATGGTGTATGCTCGCAGTGATCGATTGAAAAATCCTCTTTTATACCGGAAGCATATTTTTTTTCAAATGAATATCGTGTCTTGTTTTCAACTACCCCAACATTATTCACATTGTTGCCAAATACCTTGTTGGTGCTGCAATATACAACATTTTTGACATTATTCTTCCTGCATGCTTCAAGCACATTGAATGTCCCAAGGGCATTGGTAGTAAAATCCGTTTCAGGGTCTGTGACAGAAGTTGTGACTGCTGTCTGTGCAGCTGCATGAAATACTGTGTCAACATCCTTGAAATAAGGCAAAATCTTGGCTGAATTTCTGATATCTTCTTTTACAAGGGTTATGTTTTTTATTTTTTTTAAGAAATTCCAGGTATAATCAATCTCATGGCTGCCTTGCTGCAATAGCTTTGCCCTTGAAAGATTATCTATTACAATTACCTCATTGTCTTTAGAAGCATAATATTCTGCAACATTGCTGCCTATGAAGCCTGCGCCTCCTGTGACTAATATTTTCATTTTAAGCCTCTGTATAACATCAATTCCTTCCTTTTTTAGAAACATATTTAAATTTTGTCTTTTTTAATGAGATTGAAGATGGCAAATGTTGATTCTTACAGCACAAGAGGAGTGTATGCAGGGAGATTGAACGCTGCTCTTGATATGCTTAGGCAAGCTTCGCCTAAAGTGCTGCTTGATATTGGCTGCAGGGATTTTGGATTGCAGGAAAAATTTTACAGATACTCTGATAAGGTATATGTTGCAGATGTAGATTATGATGTTTTGCCTACCTCACTCAGAAAAAACATATTTCCGGTCAATGCTGATGGATGCAAGCTCCCATTTAAAACAGAGAGCTTTGACGGAGTCTTGTTAGCTGAAGTTATTGAGCATGTGCCGGATGCTTTAGGGATGCTAAGTGAATGCTGCAGAGTGTTAAAAAAAGAAGGTTATCTTATATTAACTACTCCAAACAGGGATAGGATTGCAAGCTATATCAGAAAACTTTTTGGCAAAGAGTACAAGCTTCCTTATCAGGTCCATGACGGTCCAGGAGGCTGGCACGTAAGAGAATATACAAAAAAAGAATTAGAGAACGATTTAAATAAAGCAGGCTTTAAAGTCGTATCATGGAAAAGCACATTTTTTGGAATAAGCTTTTCTGACAAAATCCCATTAGGGACAATAAAGCATGCAGGTAAATTCTTAAAGTACAATGCTACATTGGCTGTTTTAGCGCAAAAAGCTAATATATGATGATATGATAATAAAAGAATATATTATAATAAAGTTATAGCAGAGGCATAAATGATATCTATCCTGATAACTGCATACAAAGAGCCTGCAACTATTGGAAAAGCGATTGAGTGCTTTCTTGATGAGAAATTGGAAGATTATGAGATACTGGTAGCTGCGCCTGATGACGAAACATTAGCAGTAATAAACAAATATGCAAAAAAGCATCATGCTGTAAAATCATTTAAAGATGATGGAAAAGGAAAACCTGCTGCCCTAAACCTGTTATTGCAGCACGCTAAGGGAGATATACTGATTTTGTCAGACGGAGATGTTTATATAGAGAAAGGTTCTGTCGGAAGATTAGTCAGATGGTTTGATGACCAGAAAATTGGTGCAGTAAGTGCACGGCCTCTGTCTATTTCACCAAGAGATACAATGCTTGGCTACTGGTCTCATTTATTGACAGATGCAGGCGCGCATGATGCAAGACTGGCAAGGGCTTCTTCAGAGAAGTTTATTGTCTGTACCGGATATCTGTATGCAATAAGAAATATTATAGAAAAAATTCCTGAAGATGCTCTGGCAGATGATGCTGTAATAAGTTACATGATCTGGAACAAAGGATTGAAGATAGGATATGAACCAGATGCAATTGTATATGTCAAGTACCCTGATACATTTAATGACTGGATGCTGCAGAAGACAAGAAGCGCAGGCGGCTACACACAGCTAAAAAAATATTTTGGAAATGATTTTCCGCGCATGCGAAGCTTTGGAAGAGAAGTTTTCTTTGGATGGTATAAAGCATTGAGTTATGCAAAAACACCTAAGGAATTTTATTGGACCATGATGCTTTTTTTCGCAAGGCTTTATTTATGGGCAAATATATTTATTAAGCTCAAAATATTGAGAAAAGGATTTACAGATACTTGGAAGAGGGTAGAAAGCACTAAGTAGTAAAGATATTATTACCAGTTATTAGATACATACAGATATATAAATCCAGAAACTATATAAATAAAACTGCAGCGATTACACTAAATAAAACCAGATATATTAGCTAAGATGGAAGAAACTAACAAGCAAGAAGCTGAAAATAATAATTTCATCAATAGGATAGTTTTAGCTGCAGTTGCATTCATCAAGAATCCGCTGAACTTATGCTTTATAGTGATATTGATATTAGGCATAGCTGTAAGATGGAAGTATTTCTTTATTGAAAGCTTATGGACAGATGAAGCCCATTATACTTTATACGGTTCAAGATTAACTAATAACCCATTATATATTTTTGACCCTATTTTTGGCGGAGGAGTATATCTTCCTCAGATAATGATAGGTATTTTTAATATATTTACAGAGCCGTTTATTGCTGGAAGATTGATGGCATTAACTTACTCTATTTTAGGGATAATATTTGCATTTTTATTAGGAAAAGAGGTAAAAGACAGGTACGTAGGCTTAGCCTTTGTTTTGCTTTATGCTTTTAATCATGAGATATGGTTTAATTCAAGCAGGACCTTGACAGATTCCCCGATAACGACAATGTTTATCATATCTGTTTATGCATTAGTAAAATATGAAAAAGACCATAAATTAAGACATCTTATTTATTTTATAATTGCAGTATTAGCCACAATCCTGACTAAGCCGCAGGGATACATATTACTGCCAATTATCGGATTCTATTATATGATCAAATTTAGTTTGATAAAGGAAGAGCGTCAAAAGATAAATCTTAAGATGTTGATAAAAAATAAATATTTAGTTATTGGTATCATGGCAGTATTTTTAGGCATCATCTTCTTAAGAGGAAATTGGATATATAACATCCTTAAAACTAATTTAACATTTTATCTTGACTTTGTAAGATTATTGCCGTATATGGCAGGTTGGCCAGTTATAATATTTTTAATTATAGGTATTGTAATTGCTTTAACTTATCAAAAGAAAGAGTATCTTGCTGTCTTATCGTGGTTTATGATAGGGTATCTGGTATTTATCATCCACCAGTCATTTGTTTTGCCCAGATATATACTTCCTATGTTTCCGCCAGTATTGCTGTTGGCTGCGATAGCATTATACGAAAGTCATGTGTATCTAAAGATCTTGACAAATATACAGGTGCCAAGGATATTGATGTTATTATTAGTGCTTGTTGTAGTAATGCCGTATTATAAGCAAGGTGAAGCTATTTCTTCCCAGAAAGTATACAGTTATACTGGATATGATGAAGCAGGCACCTGGCTAAAAGATAATGAAAACAATGGATATAGCCAGGTATTTGTAGGCAGCACTTCTCCGAGCACATTATATTCAGGCATAAGGTATCATACAGAAGGTGGTAGCCTGAGAAGCACTTCACAATTTAAGGACATAGATGAATTGATGAGATACATAAACCATAATTCAACAGCCAAAGATTTCTATGTGCAGCTTAGCATCTGGGAGTATGGAGATTACTGGGCATTTCCAATTACGCAGGAACTTATAAATAAGATAATCTCCAAAAGGTTTGAGATTGTAAAGATTGTCGAAAGAGAGATTGCAACAGAGAAAGGCCTCCAGAAAGCCCCTGTATTTTTGATTTTCAAGTATACCAAAGTTACAGAGAATGTTAAGACTGAAACATTAAATGCCAGCACAATCTCTTAACAATAGTGTATAGCAGCTGCCGCCAATTTAGTTGGCACAAATCCAGTAACAAGGAGAATGTTGCGACGGGCAAAGCAAACCAGTTACTCAACAACTTACATATCACGCGTTGCTTTTCCAGTTCCACATTTATTAACTACATGTAGAGGAGGAGCAACTTATCATATAATCAATGTCAGTGCCAACTGCGGCAGCTGCTTCGCAAATCTTAATAAGCATAACCTCTTAACAGTTAATTTAATATATGGCAAAGATATTTGACAGAAAGCGATAACTGAAAATGGCAAAAAAGATAATAATAACAATCCCTGCATACAATGAGGAGCAGGCATTGCCTGAAGTAATTAACAATATAAATAGTTCTTTGGGAAAGTCCAAGTATAATGGTGCATATAAGATCCTTGTTGCAGATGATGGAAGCATAGACAATACAGCTAATATTGCGAAAAGCCTTGGCGCAATTGTTGTCTCTCACCCAAGAAACTATGGCTTAGCCGAAACATTCAGGACAGAGATCAAAAAATGCCTTGAGCTTAAGGCAGATATAATTGTGCATTTTGACGCTGACAATCAATATAAGGCAGAGGAAATCCCTAAATTATTATCATATGTTGAGCAGGGATATGACTTCGTGCTTGGAAGCAGGTTTCTGGGCAAGATTGAAAGCATGCCATTGATCAAAAGATTAGGAAATAAAGCTTTTTCAAAAGTTATTTCAAGCATCACAAGAACTAAGATAACAGATGCCCAGACAGGCTTCAGAGCATTTACAAAAGAGGTTGCCGAAAGGCTGCAGATTATCTCCAACCATACTTATACACAGGAGCAGATAATACGTGCAGTAAGAGAGAAATTTAAAATTATTGAAGTGCCTGTCTATTTTGCAAAAAGAAAAGACAATAACAGCAGATTGATAAGAAACCCTTTTGAATATGCAGTCAAAGCATGGATTAACCTACTTAGGGTTTACAGGGATTATGAGCCACTGAAGTTCTTTGGTGCAATAGGGTCATGTTTGCTTAGTGTCGGATTTATGATAGGATTATATTTCCTATACTTGCATTTTACAAGAGGGATAACAGGTCATCTAGGATTATTGATGTTGATGATCCTATCAACCATCTCAGGCATACAGATAATAGTGTTCGGGTTTTTGGCAGACATGAATGCAAAATGAAAAAGCTTAAACTTTTATCTATTGCTGTAACATTAACTATATTTTATTTTCTGATAAAAGCGCTTATAAGATCTTACAACTCTGTTGTCTGGAGCAAAATTAGCCTAGATTATGGGTATATTGCATTATCTTTTGCATTCCTTGTTATTGGCTACCTGATGTTAGCTTATAACTGGCGTGAAGTTTTACTTAGCATGCATCAAAATATTAGCCTAAGTGTTGGAATATGGTATTGGTGCATAAGCCAGTTTGCAAAATTTCTTCCTGGCAACATATGGTTTGCTGTTGGCAGAGCATATCTTACATCTAAAGCAGGGATAGAAAAACATCAGAGTATAATTAGCATCTTTATTGAGTCTATATTAATGGTCCTAAGTTCTTTATTCTTAGGAAGCCTGCTGCTGTTCAGGTCGATCAGCCAGATAAACGGCTATATTGCTTACATCATGATAGCGATTTTATGTGTTCTATCGCTTCATCCAAAAATAATAATGCTTGAATTGGGATTGATTGGCAGATTCACAAAGATTAGATATAAGATAGACATAGAATATAAAGAGATTTTTTTCATATTCCTTAATTATCTGATTGCATGGTTTATTATCGGGATAGGCTTTGCATTTTTTGTTAAAGGCATTGCATCAGATAATATTCCATTGCTATCTCTTGCAGGCATATTTGCAATCTCATGGCTTGCTGGATTTATTGCATTTATTGTGCCATCTGGCTTAGGTGTAAGGGAGAGCATAATGGCTGCTTTGCTGTCATCAAGCTTTGAGTTTTCTTTTGCGCTGATTATTGCATTTGCTGCCCGTCTGTGGTGGATTGTTGGAGAGCTTATAGCTTGGCCATTATCATATGCATTTTATAAGCTTGCAGCTTCAATAAAGAACTATAAGGTCAAAAATATAGGCGGCAATTATTTTGACAAATACAACTCAAAAAATCCTTTAGTCAGATTATTGATGTGGATGTTTTTTAAAAGGCTTTTTTATTTTATCTCAAAAACAGGTGCAAAAACAATAGTTGATGTTGGCTGCGGTGAAGGTTATGTAACTGCAAAAATACATAAAAGATTTAAGGTAAAGATAAATGCTTATGAGCTTGAAGAGCAAGTTGTGAAAAAAGCAAGAAGATTACACCCCGAAATAAGCTTCAGGTTAGGAAGCATTTATCATATAAGAGAAAAGAATAATAGCAATGATCTGGTTATTGCAAGCGAGGTAT
Organism: Candidatus Woesearchaeota archaeon; assembly: GCA_018302185.1. GTDB lineage: Archaea > Nanobdellota > Nanobdellia > Woesearchaeales > UBA10200 > UBA10200. The sequence continues at coordinate 4,543 of JAGVZX010000006.1, read as the reverse complement.
TAGAACATGTTTATGATGTTGATAAAGCTATAAATGAACTAAAACGTGTTTCTAGAAAATATGTTATGATCAGTGTACCTAATGAGCCTTTGTGGAGGCTTGCAAATATTTTAAGGTTTAGATACCTTAAGCAATTAGGCAATACCCCTGGGCATGTCCAGAATTTCTCTAAAAAAGAGATAAGGAATATACTTATTAAAAATTTTAAGCGTGTTGAAGTAAAAAGCGCTGGATTATGGACAATAGCTTTATGCGAGAAATGATGATAGAAGGAAGAATGATAGAAATAAGAATAATACGAGATAATAATAGTTCTAGTAGAATATACATAACCTAATTTCCCATATAATCGTGAATTAAACAGTAAGATTTATAATAATAGGTTTATCTGCTAATCATTGGTGCATTATGATAATAACTTTAATCTCTCCAAATATCACAACGCAAAAAGGAGATTTCTTCGGTAGTGGCATCCCTTATATGCCTATCCCTTTGGCATATGTTGCAGCATATTTAAGAGAAAAGAAACATGAAATTCAGGTTATTGATGGCTTTGGAGAGAATCCATTCAAGGTAAAGCAGGAAGGCGAATTCTTTATACAAGGATTGTCTGCAAAAGAGATTATCGGTAAGATAGATTTTAACACAGCTATCATAGTCGTATATGCAGGGCAGGTTGTGACTCATCTTGCAACCATACAGATAATAAAAGCCATAAAGAAAGATTTCCAAAATATTCCAATTATAGTGATGGAAAATATGACCAGCGTAGTTGCATATTCTTTGGCTGTAGTATATAAAGAATTCTTCAACCTGGATGTTGACTATATCCTATTAGGTGATTGTGAAAGAAAGATTGATCAGTTAATAAAAGCTATAACCGGCAGAAATAAGCCTGAAAAATATAAATATGAAAAACTGTCCAAGATTGATGGCATCATCTATAAGCATAATGGGAAGATAGTTGTGCAAAGAACAACAATGATGGATGAGGATCTTGACAGCCTGCCATTTCCTGCATGGGATTTATTTCCTATACAAAATTACTGGAAACTGCATTATGCCCATGGCCCGATGAAAAAAAGCTTTCTGCCGATATTCTTCTCACGTGGCTGCCCGTATAGATGTGAATACTGCATCACTCCCCAGATAAGCCTTGCTAAATGGCGCCCTCGCAGCCCAAAGAATATTGTGGATGAGATGGAATACAGCATCAAGAGATATAGTGTAAGAGATTTTCATACTGAAGACCTTAATCCGACAATAAACAGGATGAGGATAATAGAGATGTGCAAAGAGATCGTAAAGCGAAGGTTAAAAGTCAACCTAAAGATCGTTTCTGGCACAAAAGTCGAAAGCCTTGACGAAGAATCACTTAGATGGATGAAGAAAGCAGGATTTACTTATATCTCTATCTCACCGGAATCTGGCTCGAAAAGAATGCTGAAGATCATGAACAAGCCATACAACCATGAATACGGATTAAGGATGGTAAGATACATGAATAAGCTTGGCATCACTACACAGGCATGTTTTGTGCTTGGATTTCCTGGAGAGACAAGCAAGGATCTTGAGCTCACAAAAAAATATGTCTACCAGCTTACTAAAGCAGGGGTTGATGAGGTTGCACTTTTTATAATGACACCTATACCTGGCTCAAAAGCATATGAATACAGCAGTTTAGGATATAAAAAGCTCTCACAGCTGACTTTCTCTCCAAAATGGAGAAAAGAATATAACAGATTAAACATGTGGAGAGCAAGGACATATGCGCAGTTCTTTATCTGGAAATCACTGTTCCATCCTATCAAAGTTATGAAGCAGCCGGTAAATCTGCTTACAGGAAATTTCAGGACAAAGATGGAGATGACTATATACAGGATCCTAAAAGTTAATATATGGGGCAAGTTCTTTGGTTCAAAGTAAATCTTTTTAAATATGAAATAAAAATATGAGAGTATAAATATAATATATGACCTCAATAAAATGGAAAAAACTTTGTCTATCATCATTCCTGCATATAACGAAGAGAAGACAATAGAGAAACTGCTTAAGATAGTCAAAAGTGTCAGCCTTGGCAAGTATATAAAAAAAGAGATTATAGTGATAGACGACGGCTCAAAAGACAATACTGTTGATGTGATAAAAAAAGTGCAAAGATTGATGAAAGAAGTAAAATTATTTGAGCATATAAAAAACGCAGGCAAAGGTTTTGCGATAAGGACAGGGATAAAGCATGCAACAGGTGATATTATTATCATCCAGGATGCAGACTTGGAATATGACCCTTATGAATATCCTCAATTGATAAAGCCGATATTAAAAGGAGAGACAAAAATAGTATATGGCTCAAGATACCTGAACAATTCCCAAAAAACTGAATTCAAGAACTTCATGAAAAAACATAACAGCGGATATACTTTAGCATATCTAGGAGGCAGATTTCTTACACTGCTTACAAACATCCTGTATAATGCGAAAATAACAGATGAGCCAACATGTTATAAGGTATTTGATGCAAAAGTTTTAAAAAGTATTAATTTAAAATGCAAGAGATTTGAATTCTGTCCTGAAGTGACTGCAAAAGTCCTTAAAAAAGGATATATTATAAAAGAAGTGCCAATTTCCTATAAGCCTAGGACATTTGAAGAAGGAAAAAAGATAAATTGGAAAGATGGGGTACATGCGATCTGGACTCTTATCAAATACAGGTTTTATGATTAGGGATATAATATAGATATATCTGAAAACTGCTCTTAAGAGATAAAAATTAATAGAGATAATAAATAAGAGTTGTCAGATAAAAAAATAGGTGAATACTATGACAAAAGAGAACTTAGAATATGTAAGCTGCAATCTGTGCGGAAAAGATGATTATATTGTAATATATGAAGCAAAATATCAGAACGAGACCCAGGAAGACCTAAAGCTGAAATTTAGGGCAAGCGGAGACGAGACTCTTATAGACCAGGTCGTCAAGTGCAAAAACTGCGGACTTATTTATTTAAATCCAAGGATAAAGTCTGATTTAATTATTGAGGGTTACTCTGAAGGAAGCGATGAGGCTTTTGTAAGCCAGGCAAAAGGAAGAGAGATCACATTTAGGAAGTCTCTTAAGCTCATAAACAAATATGCAAAAAAAGGAAAAATATTGGATATAGGGACAGCAGGCGGTTCATTTCTTCATGTAGCTGAGCAAGATGGCTGGGAAGTGCTTGGTCTTGAGCCGAACAAGTGGATGGCTGAATGGGGCAGAAAGAATTACGGGATAAATATCAAACAGGGGACTATTTTTGACAATAAGTTTCCGGATAATTATTTTGATGTCGTAAGCTTATGGGACGTATTGGAACATGTCCCAAGCCCTAAAAAAACTCTTGAAGAAGTGAACAGGATACTGAAAGAGGATGGTATTCTTGTCATCAATTATCCGGATATTGGAAGCTTTATTGCAAAGATTTTAAAGCGCAGATGGATGTTTCTTCTATCTGTGCATCTGTATTACTTCACACCAAAAACAATAAAAGCTATCCTAAAAGACACAGGATATGATATTGTAAAAATAAAGCCCCATTTCCAGAAATTAGGTTTAGGTTATCTTATGTGGAGGATGAAGGCATACAGCAAGATGCTCCACGTGCTGGGGACAGGATTTGTCAAGCTGTTTAGGCTGCATAATGTCCAGGCACCTTACTGGTTAGGGCAGACGCTTGTAATTGCAAGAAAGAGAAAATAAAAAGCACCATGGCAAGAAAAGCTATTGTTATCGGAGCAGGTATAACCGGCATTGCAACAGCATGGGCGCTGTCAGAGAAAGGCTATTCAGTTACATTGCTGGAGAAAAATGCACAGCTAGGCGGATTTGCTGCATCATTTAAGCATAAAAATTATATTTTAGATTATGGTCCACATAAGATATATTCTACATTACCTGGAATAATGAATAAGTATAAGGAGATTCTTGGAGATGATTGCTTAGTAGTCAAGAAAAAAAACAGCTTGAGACTGCTTGGAAAATATCTTAGTTTCCCACCAAAGATAGGGCAGATGGCAATGGATATACCAAAAATGGCAATATTAAGATGTGGATTATCTTTCAGTTACAGCCTAGCACAGAATACCTTAACGAAAAAAAAAGTGATAAGCTATGAAGATTATTTCTTGAAAGGATTTGGGATGCAGGCATATAAGCTGCTGTTTGAACAATATGCATGGAAAGTATGGGGAGATCCAAAGACACTAAGTGAAGAGCTTGCAAGAAAAAGGACGCCTGTGCCAAGCATTTTCCATCTGGCAAAGAATGTGATATTTGGGACAAAAGACAAGCCAGAAGTAAGTGCTGACATATTTTATTATCCAAAGTATGGGATTGGCCAGGTATGTGACAAGCTTGTTGATAGCATAAAAAGAAATGGCGGAACGATAAAAACTGAAGTAGATATTATTGCTATAAACAAAGAAGGAGATAAGATTAAGTCAGTAACCTATCAGGACAAGCAAGGAAAGCATGAAGAAAAAGCTGATTTTGTAGTATCTACAATAC
>JAGVZX010000146.1 GCA_018302185.1 Candidatus Woesearchaeota archaeon | reverse complement strand
TGCGGCATATGCTTCTGGCAATTCTGTACCTGATCTGGAAAGGCTTGCCCATAGCACAAAATGGCATAATCTGCTTGATTTTACAAAGCCAAAAAAAGGATTTATCGAAGGCAAGAAGATAGAAAAATACCTGAACCATATATTTAAAGGAAAATCTTTTGAGCAGCTTGATGTTCCGTTGACTATTGTTGCAACTGAAGTTGATTATGGCACAAAAGCTTTGTTTTGCACAGGAAGCGTGACAAAGGCTGTTAGAGCAAGCATCTCTTTGCCAGCAATATTTAAGCCTTATAGGATAGGTAATAAAGAATATATGGATGGCAGCCTGATAGATCCTGTTCCAGTTGATATATTGAAAGAGATGGGAGCTGATGTAATAATTGCTGTCGATCTGACTGTAGATATTGCAGAAAGCTATGTTGGCAGCTATAAATCAAGCAATTTTGTCGAGAAGCTTAAGCAGAGGTTTATCGATCATCAGATCAAATTTATACATGATTATGTAGAGAAAACAACTGATTCTTATCTGATAAAAAGCTTGATCAGGGGATTTAACTTAAAAAATGCATTTTTGACTGGCATAGGCAAGAAATTACCTAGGATCATGGAGATCTATCTCCAGGCAACTGAAGTTCTTATGAATGAGCTTACTAAGGAAAAACTTAGAAATCCGGCAATTGATATCTTACTAATACCAAAGTTTGAAGGTGTCAACTGGGTCGAGCTGGATAAGATTGGGCATATAATCTCTGCAGGAGAATATGCAGCAAGAAAGGAAATAGGTATATGTTTATTCTTCTTCCTCTTTATTTTCTTCTATTTGGTTTAGATCTTCTGTATCACTTACAATTCTTTTTTCAATCAATTCTTTAGTCTTGAAAAACACTGTAACCCTGTGCAGATCCTTGCTTCTTTGCCTATCTCTTGAAAACAATCTGGTTGTGACTTTAATCTCTCCATCAAATTTAGTCTTTAGCTTCTTTCCTAGCTTCTGAAGATAGCGTTGCGAAGTAAGGTAATAATCAAAGCCGTTTTTTTCCTCTACTTTTTTGGTGATGAAGACGCTCTCTTTCTTTTTTGCGTCCTTCAGCTCGGCATTCACGAACCTGATGACCTCTTCATCAGTAGTTCTGAGCTGCAGCGTCCCTTCAAAATATTTTGTGCCTTGCTTTGAGCATTTGTCGCAGATAGTGTAGAGAATATCTATCGGCACCTCATACTCATTGCCATGAGAAGTTATGTTTGCAGTTGCCTGAAATTCAATGCCTGGATTGACCTTGTGCTGAGGAATAGTTATCTTAAGCTGAACTTCTTCTTTTTTTAATGAATCATTGATGATCTCTTTGAGCGCATCCTCTAATTTATGGTAAGGCAGCATTTGATGATGAAGAGAATATTTATGGCAACTGGTGCAGATATCACTTGACAGATCTTTTATCTTTATCTCATGCAGCAAGTCAGAGCAATCTCTACATAATGATTCTTTAAGCTCTTCAGTTCTCTTTCCGCACTTTACGCAAAATTTCATTGTGTAGCTAATTTATCGGTTGTATTGAAAAGTTAGCATCGCTCGGTTCTCGTAGTGTCAATGGTTTGTATCGTTCAAGCTCCCGCGAAGACAAGGGACAACCCCCTGAACTCTTATGCAGGTTTACTGTATTGAACCTCGCAATTGATGCTAACTTTTCAACGTGACTAATTTATCAAAACTATATTAAAATAAAACAAAAGCTTTATAATGGTTTCGGGGATTTTATAGAGTTGCAGTAACATGAATAATGAACAATTAAAGAAGCTTTGGAAGAAAACCTGGTATTTTATCTGGGATGATGACAGCATCTACAGCTGGCTTGTCAATGTAGTTCTTGCTTTTGTGCTTATCAAATTCATCGTCTATCCTGTGCTTGGGTTATTACTGCAGACAAACTATCCTATCGTTGCAGTTGTCTCGAGCAGCATGGAGCATGATGAAGATTTTGATGGATGGTGGCAGAGCAGAGCTTTATGCGGCGAGCAGCTTTGTTCGCAGTCAGAGTTTTATGCATTGTTTAGCATCACCAAAGAAAGATTCCTTGAATATAGGTATAAGAACGGTTTTAACAGAGGAGATATCATGATACTTTATGGCAGCAAGCCAGATGATCTAGAGCAAGGTGATGTTCTAGTATTTAAGGCAGCAAGGCCTGACCCTATCATACATAGGATTGTGCAAAAAACATACACCAATGAAGGATATGTTGTCCAGACAAAAGGAGATCATAATGCAAAATCCATCAATACTCCAGATCTGAATGAAATAGTCATAACAGAACAGCAGCTGATAGGTAAAGCAATAGTCAGGATACCTTATCTTGGCTATGTAAAGATATGGTTTGTAGAATTAGCAAACTTTTTATTAGGCAGGCCAAGCTTGCAGTAATCAGGTGAAACAGATGTTATTTTGCCCAAAATGCAGCTCAATACTTAAGCCAAAGAAAACAGGCAGCAAGACAGTCATGGCATGTAGCTGCGGCTATACAAGCAGCGATACAAGCTCAGCAAAAATGACTGAAGCTGTCAAAAATAATAATGCTAAAGTTGAGGTTGTTGAGAAGGATTTCCAGGCAATGCCTCTAGTGCCAAATAAATGCTCAAAATGCAATCATGGAAAAGCATATTACTGGGAAATCCAGACAAGGGCAAGCGATGAGCCAGCGACAAGATTCTATAAGTGCGAGAAATGCCAGCATGTCTGGAGAGAGTATAAATGAGTGAAGATATCATGAAGGAATCTCAGTCATTATCTATGCTCAAATTTGTTAAAAATAATACTTTCAATGTTCTTGTAAAGCCGAATTCATCCAAAAATGAGATTGTTGGCTATGATGAAAGTAGATGTGCAGTCAAGATTAACATCAAAGCAGAGCCTGAGAAAGGAAAAGCCAATCTGGAGCTGGTAAAATTCCTGCGCAAATTACTGAAGAAAGAAGTCAGGATAGTTTCAGGGCTTACTGGGCATATGAAAGTTGTTAGGATATTCTAAATAATTGCTGGACATTCTTTGCGGAGGTTTTTTCCAGCTCTTCTTTCTTTTTGAAGTCATCAAAATCAGCACCTGTCTTTGGATCTCCAGGACGTGCGCGCTTTAGTGCACGCTGAAAACGAAGTTCTAATGGCGCATCAATTGATAACAAAATAAACCTTATTGTACTATCTGATTTGTGGCTAGCATCTTCTTGCTTCTTTACATCTAAGGCTTTCTTTAACTCCTTAATTTCTAACGGATGCCTGATGCTGTCAACCACAATCTTGTCGTGCTCTTCGTGCTTTAGCTTTTCTGCAAGCTTTTTGCCCCAGATGTCTTCACCAAACTTAAGCCGGAATTCATTTCCTATCCTGATAAGATTGTCTCTATTTGGCTCTTCTTTTCTGGAAGCAGCTTCTTCTCTGATCATGTCAGACAAAGAGTAATATCTGTATCCCAATCTCTTTAAGATGTTTGCAGTCTCTCTTTTGCCTGCAGCGTTTGTGCCTGTTATGCCGATTATCATCTGCATCAAATTGTTATAACATTGCTTATTAATCTTTGGTGTTTAAAAAAGTTTATATATCTTGAGGCATTTTGTCTTAAAATAAAAAATACAGATTAAAATAGGGCAAATACAAGTGCTTATGAGATCGCTTAATAACATGAAAACACCCAAAAACTCATTGTTCGTTGTTCTGGATGGAATAGACGGCTCAGGAAAGAGCGAGATGTTAAGCAGGCTGCATAATTATATCTTTTCTCTCAATAAAAAATATAGGATTTTGACTACAAGAGAGCCTACTTACGGCAGATATGGGGCAAAAGCAAGGGAGATTTTGCAGAAGGATAAAAATCCTCAAAAGAATGCATCAAAATGCCTTGAGCTATTTGTGAAAGACAGGAAAGAGCATCTCTCAAGCTTGGTTGTACCATTCCTCACAAAGAAGAACGGCAAGAACATAAATGTAGTATTGTGTGATAGATATTATTATTCAACAATTGCATTCCAAAGCACTCAAGGGCTTAATATGAGAAAGGTGATCGAGAGGAATAAAAAATTTTTGAGGCCAACGCTTTCTTTTATACTTGATCTTCCTGTTGGTGCAGCTCTTGAAAGATTAGGCAACAGAGGTGATGCTAAGGAAAAGTTTGAGCACAGAGAATTTATGACGCAACTGAGAAGAAACTTCCTTGATCTTCCTAAATATCTGAGCGATAATCTCATCATTGTAGATGCTTCCAGAACCAAGGAAGAGGTTTTTGAAGATATAAGAAAGGAAGTGATAAGGTATCTGAGGAAGTGAAATGATAATTCTTAAAAAAGATAAATCAACAAGATAATCAATCTAACTTATTCAATACATAAACACAGCAAATATCAGTATAATAACTATCAAGAACCCAGCGCTTCTTACTATTCCAAGAATGCTCTCTTTCTTTACTCTCCTGTTCAGATGCTTGAAGAACTTAAACAGGATCTCTATCGTAAGAAATGCTACTCCTGCCATCAATAAGTAATCAACTGTTTTTGGAACGTATTCGCTGACAGAATTTCTCACTATAAATAAGAGTATCAAAAACCCAAGGCTCTTTAATTTTACCTCTTGACCAGTGCCTTCACTAAGCATAGGAACTTCCCTATCATGTTCAAAGATGCCTAATAGGGCTTCATGTGGGTCTTGTACTGTCATTCTTTTTCCGATGCCGAATAGTTTTGCCATAACCTTTTGCTTCGCAACAAACTTTAGCTCCGCTAAAGTTTGATCAAACCATCGTGATATCTCATTTCATTCGATACCACAACGCTTGATTAAATTTTACGAATCCTCCTTGTATTGTTTTTTAACTATTTAACATCTAATCTATTTAATTTTTTTGTATTAGATATAGCTTATTTTATTGTAACTATCTGGTGGTAACATTAGTATATAAACCTTTTGGTTTTATAGAGCGTTAAAAGGTATTGTGTTTTGGTTATAGCTATCTTATATAATTAAACTCACTTATATTTTATTTAGAATTACTCTTCCTTGTCTTGCATATCTGTAACTTTAGCATCATCTGCCAGAGTGTCACTTTTTGGTGCTTGAAAGAATCCGTTCAGGTTCTTGCTTGAAATGCTGGCTTTATAGCTCATCTTATTCACTGGAATCTTGACATTTGACTGTTTTTGCTTTAACATTTATTCCCCTCGATGAGATTTTAAGAAGTCTTTTTAGTTTAAATACTTTTGTAACTTGATGTGAGTGGGGAAAATATGTGGAAAAGAAATCAAAATAATTTATAATATAATATTTAGTTTCATTAATGAGTTCCAGTGCTTCCAAATCCGCCATGGCCGCGAGCAGTATCATCTAATGACTCAGAATCTATTATTTCTGCATGCATAACTGGCATGATAAGCATCTGTGCAATCCGCATATGTTTTGTAATCTGTAGATCTTCTTTGCTTGTGTTCCTTAACACTACACCAACTTCTCCCCTATAACCAGAGTCCACAACACCAGCCATCACTGTAATGCCATTTTTAACAGCTAAGCCGCTTCTATCTCTTACTAAGCCTACATAACCATGTGGAATTGCCATCTTGATCCCTGTCCTGATCACTGCACGCTCGCCTGCTTTTAATGTTGATTCTTCAAGTGAGTATAAGTCCATGCCTGCATCACCATGATGCGCATAACTAGGGATCTTTGCATCATCCATCCGTTGTACATTTAATTGTAGTTTTTCCATTTTGATAACCCCTCATTTTTCATTAATTATTGTTTATTGTTATGTGTTCATATTTAATCTAAAAGCGATGGCGACTGCCAGCGAGCATTTGCAGGAAATGTAGGTGAGTTGCTCCTCCTCTACACTTAGTATAATAGCTGAGTTATTCGGTAAATTGTATGCTATGATTATAGTTTAGTTAATGGTTGGCATTGCCCGTCGCAACTTGGTTTAGTCATTATTAATTATGCTCGCTAAAAAAGGG